>JANXQE010000824.1 GCA_025356925.1 Limisphaerales bacterium
TTGCCAAAGAAATCGACGGGCCCAGGCTGGTTGACTGCCCGGCGGCGCGCCGGACTGTTCGAAGCCAGCCACCACAGTCCATTCGCCGGGTTGACAAAGCCGAAAGAGCTGGCAATAACGTTGTGTCCCCCGTCAATCGCCCCACTCCCCGACAACGAGTTCGTCATCAGATTGTAATCGGCGTAGCCAATTCCGCTCACAATATCGATTCCACCGGCATAGTCGCCACGGTTTCCGCCCATGATGATATTGTTCGTTACATAGATGGTTCCGTGGTAGGCCGCTATGGTTGGGTAAAGCCCGTTGTTCTGAAGGATGTTGCCGTAAATCCAGTTCGTTCCGGTGGACGCGTTTGCGTCCACGTAGAGACAATCTTTGCCCTCGTTCGGACCATTGAGCCTGCCGTTGCCATAGATCAGATTCTCGTAGCATTGCTCACCCGTGATGACTGTACCGGGCATGCTGCAGGTAAACTGACAGCCCATGGCAAGATTATAACGCACGACATTCCCGCGGACGATAGTGTTAATAGCTGAGACGTAGAGACCGTGGTCTAATCCCCGATAAGCACCGTTCGACTCGATCAGCGAATACTGAACAATGCAATTGCTGGCGTAAGGCGAAATATAAACACCCTGTCCACTGTAGGAGCCAGTGCTGTTTGGAACCCAACTGGGATCACCCCTTCCACCTCCGGCAATCCAGCAATTCTGCACCGTTGAGTAGCTTCCCAGCAGCTTCACGTCATCGATGTAGGAGGAAACGATATGAACTCCATCCAGAACGACATTGCTGACGGAGTAATCCGTGCTATAGGCATGTTGTGCAGGCAGTCCCACAATGAACGCTTTCCACTTATTAAGCGCCCGAATTTTCAGCCCGTTGTGGATGGACGGTGTTCCAAGGTAAATACTCGGGTAGGGGCCGCCGTCCATTAGCACGATGGTGTTGGACGCTCCGGCATGCGCAAGAGCGTAGTCTTGCGACCATGGTGAGTTGGTTGAAAGACCCGTGTTGGCGCTGGACCCTCCGGCAGCCACGTAGTAATTTGTTCCCATCGGATTGACGGTCAATGTCACGGAGCTGCTCTGGACTGTGCCGTTGGCATTGCTGACCGACACTTGAACTCTGCCGCCATTATCGGCAAGCTGGCAGTTGGCGCGCGTGTAAGTGCTACTGCTCGAACCGACATTTAGCCCGTTGAAGGTCCACTGATAGCTCAACGGTGAATCCCCTGTGGCGATCACAGTGAACGTCGCGCTCTGCCCGGCCATGATCGTTTGTAACTGAGGTTGACTGCTAATGCCTGGAGGAATGCCACTCGGGGGACTCAGCTGTAACCAGTAATCGGCGCCGTTGGCGGCTGAGGGGTCCAGAACCCGTGTGTCGGCGGCCATAGCGCTGCTGAACTGGACCGCCCCAGCGTCAGTCACCGAAGACTCGGTTTTACCGAAGAAATCAACGGGTGGAAACACCGCTGGGTTTGCCACACCGCGGGCCGGGGTCCCCGCCGCGAGCCAGTACAATCCGGACCCGCTATTTACAAAGCCAGGGACGGAAGCGACCACGTCGTGGGGACCGCCGGGTGAAGTGCTCGCGTTAACCAAGTTGTAATCCGACCAGACGGTTGCGCCACCTGCGACCGCTATGACCGCCAGTCCACCACCAACAACGAGGATATTGTTAGTGACGCCGAGATTACCATAAGCTGCGATGAGACAATAATTCGTCGGGGAGGAAATGGTGTTGTTGAAAACGTAATTCGTCTGGCCGCCGGGGGACGAAACCGTCAAGCCGGCCCCATTGCCATACACAAGGTTGTTGTAGAAATCGCATTCGGCAGTACTGAAGGGGGATGCCTCGTAGATCTGACACCCCCAGCTTTGGTTATAACGGAGGACATTCCCCCGAATGATGCAATTGGTCCCGCTCACGTTAACGCCGTAACCGCCTGCGGGGGAATGGCCGTTGCGCTCGATAAGATTGCGCTCGATAAGAGTACCTGGGATCCGGCGCGCTGAAACTCCACTGCCCAAAGAGTCATGCACCCAGCAATTCCGAACGACGCAGTTGGAACCGCCCAAGCTAATCCCGTCAAGAGAGCTGCCGGCTACCTCGACACCGTCAATGGTCACATTGTCGACGTTGCTGTCCGTAAAGATGCCGTGTACTCCCGCGGATTCCACCACTCTGGCTGCCCACTTGGTTTGAGACACAATTTTGGTTCCGGGGGTGCTAATCTCAATGCTTGGGTAAGTCCCCGGCATCAGGTTGATGCTGCTTGTCGAGCCCGCTTGAGCCAGGGCATAGCTCAGCGACCACGGCGTATTCGTGGAGGTTCCGTCATTGGTGGCACTCCCGTCCGGGGCCGCGAAACGAACAAGCCGAAAGCTGGACGGGGGTGGTGGAAGGGTAGCGGCCAACGAGCTGAAAACTGTCAGGATCAAAATCGACGCGAGGGTGGCTAGTTTCATCGTGCTTCGTAAGTGGTCAATTAGATGACGACTAGCCAATAAACAGCAGGAATCAGACCAGCGTTGAACCGGGCTTGAACGGCGGTTTTTTAACGCGATGTAGTCTTCTGGGTCACAGAAGCCTGCATCATCAATTTGAGCGCCTCGGGGTGTTGTTCGGGGCAAAATACGCACACTACCTGTTACACTTCGAGACATCTGACGGCGACTAGGCAATTCCTGGGCACGCCTGGAATCCGGCGAGGCTCAGGGCAGGCCCGAGACTGCGAAGCAGAAGGCAAAACAACTCGGCCTGTCGGGCAGTGCTTTCTATAGCTCGTTATTCGGAGGCGACAAAATCAATCCGAGCCGGAAGATTCTGCGGCTCGACACATATACAACAGTTTGATTCTGGCGCATTGAGTTTTGGCAACTAAGGCGCTCAAACCTGAAATCGAGAAAACACTGTCATCTGATATTGCCTTTCGTCCGAGTGGGCTGCGTGGAACCTGTTTGCCGGGCGCAACGCCAGGAGACACTTCG
>JANXQE010000009.1 GCA_025356925.1 Limisphaerales bacterium
CTCTACCGAGCCGAGAATCGTGGCTGGGGCCTGCGCCATGAGGTGTTCCAGCCGGGACTGCTTTTTGATTGGGTCAGTGCGGTCTGGGCGGTGTTGCTATGCGCGCTGTATGCCCTCAGTGATTCCGGGATCGATTTGCGAACCGGTGGAATTCTCGACACGATCGCGTTGGCTCACGGCCAATGGTGGCGACTCTTCACAGCAATGTGGCTGCACGCCGACCTGGCCCACCTGGCCAGCAATGCCATGTTCGGGTTCGTTCTGCTGGGGCTGACCATGGGACGATACGGGACCGGGGTGGGCCTGGTTGCCGCCTATCTTGCCGGGGCTGGCGGGAACCTCTGGTCCTGGGCATTTTCCTCGCGACCGCACTACGGGCTGGGTGCGTCCGGCATGGTGATGGGATGCCTCGGATTGTTGGCGATCCAGTCGGTCTCGCTCTGGCGCAAGTCGCCGCGGCACTTAAAGCATTTTCTAGGGGGCATTTTTGGAGGCCTGATGTTGTTTGTGCTTCTTGGCTTGACGCCCGGAACCGATGTGGTCGCGCACTTTGGCGGATTTGCCAGTGGCCTGCTGCTGGGCAACCTGCTGACGCGCTTCATTCAAGTGCTTCGCAAACCGGCGGCCAATTTCGCGAGCGCTCTCGGTTTTGTCCTGCTCGTCTTGTGGCCGTGGTGGTTGGCGCTGCACCACACCAACTGAATTCGGCGCGCGGGTTGGCCGGCCCTAAGAGCTCGTGCAAAATTAGGTGCCATCTTACGGGCGTTATCCTAACAACATGGCTTTCCCTACTTTGCGGTTGAAATCCGAACTCCGAAGGCCGAAAAAGGGCCAACTCTTAGATTCGGGCTTCGGCCTTCGGGTTTCTTTCGGCCTTCGGCTTTCGAGTTTCGGATTTGGAGAGAGAGGAAGTTATTATTGCAACTGCCCTAAGCAATGCCCGGCCTTCACCTGGCCCCGAAAACAACCTGTTTGTGGGCTACGTTGCTGCGGACAGGAATGTCCGCGCGCCGGGCAGCGGTTCCTGCGCTTCAACACCGCCCTCCGCTTCTACTTCCGAACCCAGGTCTGGAAGGCTTGATCGGCATAGATTCGCTGAGCCAGGAGCTTGTAGCCCTCGGTGAGCGGATGGCTCGCATCGGCGTAGAGCTCGCTTGGCAACAGCTCGGGGACCAAACAAGATACACGATTTTCTTTGAGCCAGGTCACGATGCCCTGGTGAAGTTCGCGGTAAGCCGCGCGGTTGTCCTCGACGATCATATGCTCGTTAAAGGGACCTACCACCACCAGCACCTCGTTGCCCCGCTCACGCAAGGTGGCGACCACGCGTTGGAACGCTCGCCATTGGAAGGACGAATCCAAAGGCACCCAATCGAAACGGGTCGTCCCCTGGCCGCCGGCCGTCCACGGCCGGTGTCGGCTGCTTTGGGGTCCGCGTTGGGGATCGTCAGCGGGTGCGGAAGGAACCTGGAAGGTGATTTGCGAGAGAGGGTTTTTATAGACGTTTGGATAGCGCGGGGGATTGCCTCCGTCATCTTCGAGGGTCCAGCTCAGGATGCTCTTTTGCCCGAAACTGGCTTGCTGCAGGTGCCCGACCCAGGCGATGAATTCCACGTGGTTTGCGACCAGGGCGCTGAGCCGTTCGTTGGCGTCCGCTTTGTAACAGGCGATCCGTGGGAAGAATTGTGGCACTAATCGGGAGTGATTGAATTGTTCCTCTTTGTCCGTGCTCAGGTCGGCTTTGGGACTGGTCGTCCAGAGGGCGTTGCAGTGCAGAATTATTTTTCGATTGTGGAGCGACCGGGCGTAGTACCTCACCAACCCCTCCTGCGCGAGAGGAAACAAACCATTGAGCCCGCCATTGACGAAGCGATCCGGCACCGCGGCTTCCTGGTTCAGGAAATGCGACAAGGTTCCATCTGGCAAAACGTATTCCCCCCACACCACCGAATCTCCCAGCAGGATCACTTTTCCGGGGTCGGTGACCTGACGAATTCTCCGGGAGTACAACCAGTAGTCCTTGCTGAGCTCGTAGGGGATTCGGTAATCCGGCCCGGTCTCAAAGCGTTCCACCTTCTGCCATAAAAGCGGCGTCGTCCACAGCACCGCCGCCAAAATGCAGAGCGCAGCAAGCCACTGTCGCATGCTGAGCCGGACTTCGTTGACACCAAACGGGACCTCGGCACCACGACGGACTCCCGGAGGCAGGGTGGGCTTTGGGCTCGGTGCCTGCGGGGCCATGTCAGAATTGGAAATAAATGAAGGCGCCGCCGCCGGAAGAACAGACGCACAGGTAAAGCAGCATGAACACGGCGACGCCGACTCGGACGATGCTGTTCGCCAGGACCGCGCGGAATCTCGACTCGTACAAGAGCTGGTACACCCAAACTAAAGCGAC
>JANXQE010000019.1 GCA_025356925.1 Limisphaerales bacterium
GTGGTCATCGGCATCCGGGCCTTCAACGTGCGCACGGATCTCGTTTCGCAACTGCCCGCCCTCTTTGAGTTCGTTGAGGCCGGTGGCAATGTCATCGTCCAGTACAATCGTCCCGGCGGAGATTTGAAGACCGAACAACTCGCGCCGTACAGCTTAAAGCTCTCACAAGAACGAGTCACGGATGAGGATGCGGCGGTAACTTTCCTCGCCACCAACCATCCCGCACTGAACACTCCGAACAAGATCACCAGCGCCGACTTTGCGGGGTGGGTGCAGGAGCGCGGGGTGTATTTCCCGAACCAGTGGGACGACCATTTCACGCCGATCCTGGCGTGCAACGATCCGGGCGAGCCCTCCAAGACCGGCTCGTTGCTGATCGCGCAATACGGCAAAGGATATTTCGTTTACACCGGCCTGGCGTTCTTCCGCCAATTACCAGCGGGAGTGCCCGGAGCGTACCGGCTCTTTGCCAACCTGGTTTCGCTCGGCAAATGAGGTCAACGCCTCCCGAGCCTCCCACTTCGGACGACTGCCCCGGTGTGCCCGGATTCCGTAACTGGCGGGGCATTTACCTGTTCGTCTTTTTGTGGTTCGTGGTAGTCGTCGCATTACTCGCCTTGTTCTCGCGGTGGTTCTCATGAACGCGCTCGACTGGACGGTGCTCCTCGTCACGATGGTCGGCATCGCCGCCTACGGTGCCTGGCACACCCGCCATACGGACCATCTCGACACTTATCTCAAGGGCAGCAACACCACGCGATGGGGCACGATCGGCATTTCCGTCATGGCGACGCAGGCCAGCGCGATCACCTTCCTCTCCATCCCCGGTCAGGGATTCGAGAGTGGTATTGGGTTCGTGCAAAATTATTTTGGCCTGCCGCTCGCTCTCATCATCGTGTGCGCGGTATTCCTGCCCATCTATCGTCAGCTCGGCGTTTACACCGCATACGAATTTCTCGGGCGACGCTTTGACACCAAGACCCGCCTTCTCGGCGCGGGCCTTTTCCTTCTGCAACGAGGGCTCGCTGCGGGCGTCACTATTTATGCCCCCGCAATCATCCTCGCCACGGTGCTGGGGTGGCGGCTGGACTTGACGATCATCGGAACGGGGTTGCTGGTGATTATTTATACCGTCACGGGAGGCAGCGAGGCGGTGAGTCTCACACAAAAATGGCAGATGGGCATCATCTTCGGCGGCATGGTCACCGCGTTTCTGATTCTGCTTGCGCGGCTGCCCGTCGGTCTCGGTTTCGCGGGCGCGGCGCACATCGCGGGTGCGATGGGCAAACTCCAGGCCGTGGATTTCTCTTTTGATCCAGACAAGCGCTATACGCTGTGGACCGGCTTGTTTGGCGGGCTTTTTCTGTCGCTTTCGTATTTCGGCACCGATCAGTCGCAGGTTCAACGGTACATCGGCGGCGCGGCTCTGCGCGAAGGCCGGCTGGGGTTGATGTTCAACGCGCTGCTCAAAATCCCGATGCAATTCTTCATCTTGCTGCTCGGCGCGCTGGTCTTTGTCTTCTACCTGTTTCAACCTGCTCCCGTCTTCTATAACCGCGTTGAGTGGCAGCGGCACGCCGGCGGATCCGGCGGCTCTACTTTCCGTGCACTCGAGCAAAAACATGCCCTCCTTCACGCTGCTAATCAGGAGAGAATCCGCGCGTGGCTGGACCTTCGTGATCGCGGGAACATCGCTGCCGAACCCGCTGCGCGGGCGGCGATGCTCGCGGGACAGAATGACCAGGAGGCGGTTCGCAAAGAAGCCAAGTCGGCGCTCCTCGCTGCCGATCCGCTCGCGAAAACCAAGGACTCGGATTACGTCTTCATCGGTTTCATCCTGGATCAACTGCCGCACGGAGTCATCGGCTTGCTCATTGCCGTGATGATCGCGGCGGCGCTAGGCTCGAAGGCGGGTGAACTCAACGCCCTCGGCACCACCACGACCATTGACCTCTGGCGCCACTTCCGGCCGCTCGCCGCGCACGACGAGGCGCGCAATGTTCGGGTCGCCAAGTGGCTGACCGCGTGCTGGGGCTTCGTTGCCATCGCCTTTGCCCTCTTCGCCGGCTTCGCCGAGAATCTCATCGAGGCCATCAACATCATCGGCTCGATTTTCTACGGGGTGGTGCTCGGCATATTTCTCGTGGCATTTTTTCTGAAGAAAGTTGGCGGCACCGCCGTGTTCTGGGCGGCGATCGTAGCGCAAACGCTCATCTTTGCCCTTTACTTGCTGCGCCACCGCGTTCCCGCGCTCGATATTTCATATCTCTGGTATAACCTCATCGGCTGCGCTTTTTGCGTGGCCTTGAGCCTCCTGTTGCAGACCATGCTTCCTGACAACACCGGGCACGCGCCCTCGCAGCCATGAGCTCAGCCCCAATCATTGGGTTTGGCCAGCAGCCCTGTGGGTTTTTTCCAAAGCGGTTCCTCGTCGCCAAGCTGCAGACGGCGCGACGACTGCAGAGCGAGCTCGGCGGTGAGATTGTCTTTTTCTATCATGACAGCGATCATGATCCGCGTGAAACTCAGACTATTCTGCGTCACCGTAAAACCAACGAGCCCGCCCAGCTCAACTTCGCTTTTGACAACAAAATACAGCGGAAGTTTTCCCCGCTTTTCCTGAAACGCGTTGCTTCGGGCTGGCAAAGCAAAACAGAACTACAGTTACCCAACTACGTTGAGCGCCATTGTGTCGAGGTTTTTAAGGCAATGTCTGCGCAGAATGTCGCCGATTTCTGTCTCGCGATGTACCGCCGTATGGGGCTGCTCGAAGGAATCAGAGTCGTTCGCTCGAGCGATCCGGCAGTTCGCCAAGCAGCGTGCGATGTGCCGGAATTCTTTGTGGATGTTCCTTACGAGGGTGAAATCGTGCGTGCGCGCTTTTCCAGCGGAACGTCGACCGGCAGCTTGGAGCGACAGGAAAGACCGGAGGGAGCTGCCGAGGCAGAAGCCGGCGCTCCTGGAAGCTTCACACTCCACGCAGGCGGCAATTCTTTCATCAGCTTGCCATTGACCACTTTTGCGAAAGCACAGGTCAGCCCGACGCGCGACACGCGCCTGGTCTGGATGCAATCCATTTTGCACTGCACGCATTACATTGCTGGCGCGGGCGAAAAGGCTTACCTTCACCAGGAGGAAGCGCCGGACATTACTTTTGTCAACCGTGATCCCATTGATCGCTTCGATGAAGCCTACACCGAAATCGCAAGCTAAACTCGCGCCGCTGCTGGCCTTCGGCGCGCACCCGGACGATATCGAATTCGCTTGCGGTGGTGTCATCGCGAGTGAAACGCGGCTGGGCCGTGCAGCTCATTTTGTGATCTGTTCGCGCGGCGAAACTGGAACTCATGGCACACCCAGGCAGAGAGTCGCGGAAGCGAAAAAGGCCGCGAAACTGCTGGGCGCGACGGTGGAAATCATCGAGCTTGATGGTGATGCCCACCTCGAAATCTGCACTGCTCACGTCATTAAACTGGCGGGCATTTTACGCCGCGTTCGGCCAGGCATAGTCCTGGCGCCAAGCGTGGTAGAAAACCAGCACCCCGACCACGCGAAACTTGGGAAAATGGTCCGGGACTCCGCGCGGCTCGCGCGCTACGGCGGCTTGAAGGAATTGCGCCGGTCGCCGCCACACACCATTGACCAGTTATATTTCTACGCCGTAACACCCGAATCGGAACCACGCGGTATTTCACCTGTTCTCATTGATGTGTCGGCGCCGGATATTGTCGCCGCCTGGACCTCGGCGATGAGCGCGCACCAGTCACAAACGGCGACGCGAAACTACGTCGACCTGCAACTGACTCGCGCCCGGTTGCTCGGCGCCCGCGCGGGCATTGGGCACGCCATTGCCCTGTTTCCCAACGATCCACTCGTGGTCACCTCGCTCGCGCTCTTGGGCCGGAGTGCGCGGCGTTTCTAACCATGCGGATCGGCATCACTTGTTATCCCTCGGTCGGCGGAAGCGGCATTCTCGCCACCGCGTTAGGTGAGGAATTGGTCTGTCGCGGGCATGAAGTGCACTTCATCAGCTACGAGCGCCCGTTCCGATTACCGGCCAATGTGCCGCGGCTCCATTTCCATCCCGTGATCATCAACGATTACGATCTTTTTAAGTATCCCGATTACACCCTGCCCCTCTCGGTCAAAATGGCGGAAGTCAGCCGCGAGCATCAGCTCGACGTGCTGCATGTCCATTATGCGGTGCCGCATGCAACCGCGGCGATTCTCGCGCGGTGGATGCTGCCCCCGACGCAACAGCCGCGGGTGGTCACGACCCTTCATGGCACCGACACCCTGCTGCTCGGCCTCGATCCCGGCTATGGACCTGCCATCCACCACGCCCTGACCCATTCCGATGCGGTGACTGCTGTTTCAGGTTTCCTGATGACGGAGACGCGGCAAGTGCTTGGTTTTGCTGGGCCGATCGAAGTTATCCATAATTTCTTTACGCCCCGTCCCGCGCAGCGCACGCGTGAAGAGGTTCGGCGGGAGTTGGGTGTCAAAGATGAGGTTCTGCTGCTCCACTCTTCGAATCTTCGCCCCTTGAAGAGAATAGATCTGCTCCTCGAGGCAGTCGCGCTCATCCGCCCGCGCGACTCGTTCAAGCTCCTGGTGCTCGCGGGCGGCAGTTTTGCGCCATTCACGGACGAGGTTCGCCGGTTGGGGTTGACGGATCGGGTAATCGTTCGCGAGAAAGTCACCAACATCGAAGACTACTTGCAGGCCGCCGACCTGGGAGTGTTCACTTCAGAAGTTGAAAGCTTCTGCCTGAGCATTCTCGAAGCCATGTTCTTTGCGTGTCCGAGCGTCGCCCGGCGTGTGGGCGGGATCCCGGAAGTGGTCGAACACGACGTGACCGGATTGCTGGTGGATTCGGCCGAGGCAAACAAGATCACACAAGCGGTGGCGAGTCTGATTCAGGATCCCAATCGGCGCCTGGCGCTCGGGTTGGCTGCCCAGCAACGCGCCCGCGAGCATTTTTCCGCGGCAGGCATTGTGCCGCGTTACGAAGCTCTCTACGCCCGCATCAGCGGCAACATCAAATGGGCTAACGCCGGTCCAGCTTAAGGACGTTTGTCGTCACCACCGGCTGGGCAACTCCTGACACTACGGGGAATTTGAAATTATCCAGGGTGAGATGCTGCACGCTGTCGGCAAAAACCACGGGGCGGAGGTCGTCGGTGGTGAGGCTGAGGCGGACGTCTTCGACGGTTAGTTGATCGATGTTGCGGGCATAGATGCCCCAGGCCGGCAGGGGGCGAGCATCAACTCCGGGACCTTTGACAGGCTGAGTCGGCTGTTCGGCTTTGCCGCCCCCGATGAATTCGATACTGGCGTTGCGGATCACCACGTTGGTGATGGGTGCGTCGGACCAGCTTTCAACCGACAGGGCCGAGCGGTAAACGCCGGTGGCAGTGAGGCCGGCCAAGGTGATTCGCCCGACCGGGTTGCCCGGTTTCGTCCAGATGGTCACTGGCGAGGCGACATCGTGCATCGTGTTGTTCGAGAGTAACACGTCATCGAGAAGACCTTCGGTTTGGTCCCAGGCACCGGGTTGGAGAATGATTCCGCTGAGCATGTTGGTGCGGCCTCCCGTGCGGTGAGGGTGTTGGCCGGGGCCGTAGAACAGGCAGCGATCGACCAGGAGCCGGGTGGCCGGGCCGATCAGCCGGATCCCGTTGCAGGAGGAGTTTAGGATGCAGCCCGAAATCACCGTGTTATCCCAATAGCGTCCGGCGATCGAATCGTCGCCCGTATAGAACTGGCAGTTGATGATGTTGACGTTGTGGCACCAGCGTCCGGGTGCGCCGCGGAAGTGCACGCCATCCCAGCCACCGGTGATTTTCACGTTCCGGATCTCCACATCGTCGCTGGCCTGAAAAAAAATGGCGTAGTTGGCGGCATCCACAATCGAGACATCGCGAATGGTGAAACGGCGGCAGTCAGCGAAAATGATCGTGTGAGGCCCGCGCATGTGTTCCTCGCCGGTCGGGTCGAACACCTTATGGCCGTCGATCGTGCCCTGGCCGCAAATCGTAACGTCTTCAGCTCCGTCGCAGACCAGCAGGCCGCGATGCCATTTGCCCCATTTGGCCTCGGGCATGAAGGCGGGCACAGCCGGGGGCTCGTAGAGCGAGAGGTTGGTCGTCCCCACCAGCGTCGCGCCCGCGGCCAGAAAAAGAGTCACGTGGCTCCGCAAATGAATTGTGCCGGAAATGTAACGACCGGCGGGGATCAAGACCTGGCCGCCGCCCCCGGCGGCACTCGCCTCAACGGCACGATTGATGGCGCTGGTGTCGAGATTGGCGGCATCCGCCGGCATTCGGTAATCGAGAATATTGAAAGTGCGCAGGGCAGGAGCGGGTTTGAGGGAATCAATCTCCGCCGCGCTCAGACGGCCCAGCGAGGCCAGGCAGAGACTCAATCCCTTCAAGCTTTTGAGGCGGTGCAGCCATTCGAACATAGGGCGAATGCTACGTGGGTTGGAATCGATGGGCAACCGGCGAAGCGCCGGAAATCCGAAGGCCGAAGGTCGAAGCCCGAAAGGCCGAAGGCCTGAGTTCATACCAGCACAGCCAACGTCCTGGGTACCGCGGACCGGAGTGCGTTCCAGACCAACAACCTGCATCGCCGTTGGCGTCAGGGTAAGCCCGGAGCACCTGTTACACCTGGAGTCCTCGGAGAATTCTGCCCTGGAACCACGGGCGAACCACGGCGCTACGGGACGCGGACACGGAGGGCTTTTGGACGGACCAGGATCCGCGCGGGAGTGTGACCGATCAGGTCGCCGTCAGCGGCAATCTCCAGTGGGCAGGGAGCGTCTACTTGGAGCCCGTGGGCAAGCAGGTAGCGAACATTCGGATGGTCGATGTGCCGGCCGCGGCAAAGGCGTCGAAGTTGGCCGAGAGCTTGCCAGCGCCCGACCGCCCCGATCAAGTTGACGTTCAACAGACCATCATCTACCTCGGCGTTTGGTGCGATTTTCATTCCACCCCCGGCGATCGCGGTGTTGCTGGCACCGACAAAAAGAAATTTTTCTTCGAGAACGTTACCATCGCAGACGACGCGCATGAGTGGGGAGTGGTAGCTCCACAGTGCTCGCACCAACCCGACCGGATACGCCATCCGCTGGCCGAACAGCCATTTGCATCGGGCGGTGGTCCTTTTCAGGCATTCGCTGATGATCCCGACCCCCGCAAAGAGCAGCGCGTGGCGCACGACCGGTCCGCCGTTGGCCTGACACTGAACCTGGATGGCATCGATGGATTTGGTTTGTCCGGCGATCAGGCATCGGAGGGCATCGGCGTGAGTCCGAACCCCGAGGGCCTCGGCCACATCGTTCCCGGTGCCGAACGGGATTAGCGCCATCGCAGCGCGGCTGGCTTCGCAGGAAAGAATACCATCGGCGACCTCGGAAACGGTTCCATCGCCGCCGACCGCGACCACCAGGTCATAGTTGGGCGCTGCTTTCCGCGCCTGGCGTGCGGCGTCGCCCGGGCCGGTTGTAAAGACCTGCTCCGCCTCTAGGCCATGCCCTTTGAGTTCCGCCCGAAACGCGGCCCAGCGCGCGCGCGCACGATTCGCCCCAGCGGCCGGGTTAATGATGAACAAAAGGCCCATGTCGGCGCAGCCGCGATTTCGTAGGTGAACGCCCGTTTGGCCGCCGCCGAGCCGAATTCAAAGCTGCTTTTCAGTTTGATACAAGGCTCCAGTTGCTCCAGCCTGCGGACCATGCAAAAGCCATCTTCCCGCAGAGCCTGGCCGGCGGCTCTTTTTTTGTGCGGCTGCACGTGGGTGGCAGCCGCGGAGCTCTCTACCATGAACGATCCAAGACTGTCGATTGCGAACTCTCCATTTGGAACCACGCAGGATGGGAAGGCTGTCGAGCAATACACGCTCAAGAACTCGAATGGCGTCACCGCCAGGATCATTACTTACGGGGCGATCATTTACTCGACAGCCTTCCCATCCTGCGTGGTTCCAAATGGAGAGTTCGCAATCGACAGTCTTGGATCGTTCATGGTAGAG
>JANXQE010000033.1 GCA_025356925.1 Limisphaerales bacterium
AGAGCGCCTTCATGCTTTCTCCAGTACACGAGATTGGCCCGCAGCAGCTCTACGCTGAAGCGCAACGGAGCGTTGGCAGAACTCGCGCCGCCAAAGTGCGTGCAGGTGGCTTCCGGGAAGAAAACCACCTTCCAACCAGCGTCCCCGAACCTCTTACACCAGTCTGTGTCTTCGCCGTAGAAAAAGAAGCGCTCGTCAAGCCCACCAACATCCTCCACAGCCTCCCGCCGCGCCAACCAAAAGCAGCCGCTGAGCACCTCCACCTCAGCTCGATTGTCGTGCTGCCAGTGGCGCATCTCTCGACCGGAGAAAAGCCGCCAGCGAGGGAATGCGGTGTCCAGGGCAAACGCGCGGCAGGCGGTGTTCCACAGCGTAGGCAAGGTCCGGCAGGTACGCTGCAAGCAACCATCCTGATCAAGCACCTTGGGCCCTACGAGGCCCACGTCATCGTCAGCGCGAATGACCTCTGCGAGACGCTCGAAGCAACCCGGATGCAGAACCACATCTGAGTTAATCAATGCCAGGTACGCCCCAGAGGCCCTCTTGATTCCAATGTTGTTTGCTCGAGAGAATCCCAGATTCTCGCCAGTCTGCACCAGATCCACTCCGGGGAATTCCCTGACAACCATCTCAGGGGAGCCGTCGCTCGATCCGTTGTCAATCACGATGATCTCTTTCACCAGGCTCCCCCCCCACTGACGGAGCGATGAAAGGCACTTTTGCAAGAACCCGCACGCATTCCAGCTAACAATTATGACAGAAAGGGGTTTCATTTTCTACTGCGACAACAACGTCAGATTCGGTCCCCGGGTGCTGTTCCGCCGGTTGAGCCAAGGAAAGAGAACCGATTGCAGCCAGTACCAGGTAAAGGAAGACAACGGACTGATCGAAGTACGATACTGAGAAGAAGGTGGCCGCGTGGGCGAAAAGAACCGCACCCAGCGTCCAGACCCGGAACCGCTCTTCGGCGCTGGCCGCTTCGTTCGCGTCCACTACCCTTCCTACCGCTGAGAACGCACATTGCAAGACACATATGAACAACAGCATCAAAGGCAAACCACCGATGACACCCATTTTGATGTAGTGATTAGTGATATCTGTGTGGTTCTGGCTCCATTGAACTCCGGTAGGCATCCAATGGCGAGTATAGTCGGTACCACCGAGCCACCATTCATCAAAGTGTTTAATAGACGCCCCGATCAAAGCAGACCGATGCCAGCCCGTGCTGTTGCCGGTTAGATCGATTTTTGCAATTAAGTAGTAAACAGGCGCGTTCATCACCATGTTGAGGCCAAAAAGCGCGGCCAGTGCGCCCCAGCGGAGCAGTCGTGTATGTCGCCGGAATCGCCACCAGCAGAGCCCCATAATACCAAACAAAGAGGTCATGATCGGACCACTCGAGCTACTGGTCAGAACTATGGCGAGCGCCGCAGCCAGTCCTATTAATGATAATCTCCGGTTCTCACGCCAGAGACTAAACGCCAGAGGCCAGCAAACAGCGCCGACAGTCCCGGCCAGGATGGAGTGCAAGAAAGGCCCTTGAGCTCGGATCCTGCCGCCACGCACCTCGCACGCTTCTGGAACGCCGCCGAAAACTGCGAAGGCATTCCTCCCGGAAAAGTGCTCCACAATCATCTCGATAGCGATGGGAGTCAGAAGAATAACGACGAACTTTGCCATCCTGGAAACTCCATCTACATCCTCGAGGAAAACGCGCAGCAAAAAATACATCCCGAAGCTATCGTAGACTAAGCCAAGGTCCGACACTAGGGTCGCCGAGACGTCCTTGTGAAACCCGCTGCTCACAATCGCCCAGATTCCCCAAACGAGCATCGTCGAGTCAAGGCGTTTCCACCCACCGCATAAGCGCTCTCCCCTAAGGACCACGCGTGCAACCCCTACGGCGATCAGAATACGGATCACGGAAAAGTGGAAGGGCCCGATCAGCAACTGCTGACCCAGGGTCATATAGCTGGCTCCGATGAGGAGAGGCAGCGGAGCCCACGCCCGCGACGCTCTAAGCAAGTATATCGATGTCAGGACCGTGAAGATGACGGCCGCTAGGTTCATCGGTTCGCTACCATGAACGCTCGGTGCCAGAGCTCAAGGGACACGAGGAGGTAAATGTGGCGCCGGTATTGCTGCTTACCCGCTCGATCCAGCTCCAGTATCCGCTTGATGTAGGCCTGATCAAAGTAAAGCGCCATCGAGGAGTCCCGGCTTAACAAGCACTCCTCGACAAAAGGGCGCATCTTGACTCGAAACCAATCCTCAACGGGGTTCGCAAAACCTTTCTTCTTTCGATGAACGATATCCTTCGTCAGCCATTTTTCGCATGCCTTTTTGTGAAGATACTTGCCGGTCATTCCCTTTAGCTTCAGGTGGGTCGGGAGACTTTCGACAAACTCGACCAGACGATAATCAAGGAAGGGCACGCGGACCTCCAGGGAGCACGCCATCGAGGTTTTGTCACCGACCATTAGAAGGTCGTCGGGGAGGTTCGCGCGAGTGTCAATGTAAAGCATCTGGCTGAGCGGGTCTAGGTGCTTCACGTCCGACTGCAACCTGCCTAAAGCGTGTCGTGTCCCATATGCATCGGCCTCAAATTCCCGCTTGAGGGCACCCTTGAAAAGTTGGGCCTTCATATCCGCCCCAAAAAAGGAGTACACCTTCGCAAACCGAGTGAGCATATCCGGCTCGCTTAAGGACGCGGCACCGCGCTTGAGGCGCTCCGCGCGCCCTGGCAGTTTTGCGATTAAGGGAGCAAGATTCCGCGTCAGCACGCTCGGCATTTGGCTGTATACTGAAGAGAGTTTAATGCCTTTGTAACGGTCGTATCCCGCCCAGGGTTCATCCGCTCCCTGCCCCGCCAATGTGACCTTTACCTTCTGCGAAGCGATTTTGGCGACGAAATAAAACGCGGCTGCCGTTTCGTTGCCGACGGGCTCCTCCAGATCCCACATGTACCGCTGATAATAGTCGACGTAATCGTCGGGTGAAAGCATTTGATACTCATGCTGGGCGCCGAACATCCCCGCCATTTCCCGGGCATCATCCACTTCGTTGGTCTTTTCGCCCCCTTCGAACCCGATCGTGAAGGCTCGAACCGGACCGTTGGAATACTGGCTCATTATCGCCAGGAGAGCACCGGAATCTACCCCGGAGCTAAGAAAGAGCCCCAGTGGTACATCGCTTCGCAGCTGGAGGCGGACAGCATCCTCAAGAAGTGTTTGGTATTCCTCAATCAGTGCTGCCTCGCGCCACTCTTTCCTGAGTTGTGGAACCCAGGTCCAAAACCGGCGGATTGTTTTGCCCTCGTGGGCCAGAAGCATCCAATGGCCGGGCGGGAGTTTCGAAATGCCCCGGAACAAAGTCTTGGGCGAAGGAACGTACCGGAATGTAAACAGTTCAGCCAATGCCTCCAGATCCATCTCGCGGGGGCAGCTTGGGTCCTCCATTAGGGCTTTGATTTCTGAGGCGAAGAGCAATCGATTTCCGATTTCAACGTAGTACAGCGGTTTTATCCCCAGATGATCTCGAGCCAGGAACACCTCTCGTTTGCGACTGTCCCAAATGGCAAAAGCGAACATCCCGTTGAAGCGCTTAACACAATCGGTCCCCCACTGCTCATAAGCATGGACGATCACCTCGGTGTCCGAGTGGGTTTTGAACCGATGCCCGAACTTCTCCAGCTCCTCGCGCAACTCCACGAAGTTATAGATTTCTCCGTTGAAAACGACTTGAAGCTGGTCATCCTCATTGCCAATGGGCTGCCCGCCGCCACTCAGGTCGATGATTGAGAGTCGGCGGTGGCCTATCCCAACCTCAACATCTCGGAAAACGCCATCTCCATCCGGACCGCGGTGCTGCAGTCGGGAGGTCATGGCAGCCAAGAGTCCCTCGTCCACCGGCACGCCCTTAAAATCAAAAACTCCGCAAATTCCACACATAGGAAGGGTTCAATGCTATGCGCGCCGCACCAAGGCTCTCGCTCTCTCGATAATGCGCCCGTACAGGAGCGAGTTGTAAGCTCGAGCCTCCTGTTTTGTTACGAGGCGCGATGTGCCTCTAATGGTGTTTTTTAAATACCCAAAGCACATACAAGCACTGCCCAGCAAAATTGGCCGTGATCCGGCTCGCCTAATGGCCTTGAGAATAAAAAACGGTGTAGAGCCGCCCGTCCGGTAGAAGATCTCTCCATGCATAAGACTAGTGCGAAACGGCCC
>JANXQE010000312.1 GCA_025356925.1 Limisphaerales bacterium
TGGATGCCCTGAAGACAGTTGACCAACCGATCTACGATACCGTTGCTGCCAAGGTGAACAATATCGATCCTCAGTTTTTCAAGAAGCAGAAGCCGTGACGTGCTGCAACTTACTTCAACAGGACAGTTCCGCGCCCGATTAGCGCCACATCGGACGCACCGTGTTCCCTGACCCGCAGAAGGTGAATCGGGTGGGCCGTTCCCGAGAACCGCCGCAATCGATCGAGGAGCGATCGACACCCTTTTGCGCTGTTTTGACTCTCCTCTGCTACAAAAATGGAGCCCAGGGCATTCCTGATCCACAGCCATTACCAGAAGCACCAGAGTCCGGAAGGTATCAGAAGTCTCAAAAGTCAGCAGTTGAGACCCGAGACTTTCCACGGCGCACACAATTCCATTTGTCTGCAGTCCGATTCATTCTTTCCACCCTTTCTGGAAAGTTTCGTTTTCCGAAAAAGGGTCACCGATTAAAGCGGGTGTCAGTCGCAACTATTGACATCACAGGCCTCTCCCTGGCCAGCGTGTGGCGGGTGCCGCGCAGATTGCGAATTCCATTTCCGGGCGCAAGCTATCAGCTCATGAATCGAGAAGTTGTTGGCGCAGGCGAGAGAGAAGCACGGGGCTCATCATGAAGCCGAGCTGCGTCAAGCCGACACGCTCCATGCCGAAAAGCTGGTCCTGGAGCAGTTGCGGAGCCGGAGTTTGACGGAAGCTGAGCTGAAGCATCGGCGTAAAGGTGACGCGCAAAGTTGGAGATAGCTTGGCGCCTTCGCCAGGCGACAACAGCGAGCTTGAAGTGGATTGCGCAGCGGCGACATGTGGGAACTTGGACGTACGCACCGAAGTGTTTAGTCCATAGGCCAAAGCGAGATGAAAAATGTAAATAATTACTCGACTCGATTGTTACAGGGACGATTGGACTCCATCAGTCCGCTAGGACTTGGCGGGTGGTGATGAGGGGTCCGGATAAGCGCATTTCAGATCGATGACTTGGCCGCAGGAACATTGGATTTGGATCCCGGTGATGCGGTCGCCTTCGCGTTGGAGCGTCACACGCGGTTCGCAGGGTTGAGGCAGGTGGTGGTCGGAGAGATCGGGTGTAACTCCGGGTTCCATCTTGCTCAAGGGACGAGCTCGCTCGGGGTGTTCAGCAACGAGCACGCGGAAATCTTCTCTCCTGCCCGTGGCGACGGAAGCGGCCGCGAGCGGAACGAACGGCTGACTGGGGAACGCGGTCATTTAGGGGGTGAAGCCGAGGCGGATAGGTTGGCGAGAGCTTCCTTCAAGCGCAGTAAAACTGTGACGCGGCGATTGGCTTCCGAGGTGGGAGGCAGTTCCGCCATGGGCACGGTGTCAGCATAACCTGTAATTCTAGATAGTTGGCCCGCGGTGACGCCGTTCTGCACTAACTTTCGGCGAGCAGCGTTGGCACGTTCGGTTGAAAGATCCCATTTGTTGTGAGACTCGACGCCGGCTTCGACACGGGTTTCGGTGTGTCCCTCCAACTCGATTTTGAAGGAAGTATAGCGTGAGATCTCCCAGGCCAGGGTGGAAAAGACCCAGCCGCCGTAGGGTGTGAACACGTCGCTTTCGGCTTCGAAAATCGGTTTGTGGGAGCGATCAAAAACATTGATCCGGAGTCCGTCTGAGGTGAGATCTAATTGCACGCTCTTCTCGGTTTCGTCTTGTTGCTGCAGCATTTTGGCGAGATCTTCGCTGATGTGGCGCATGGTCTCCATTTCAACGGCGGAGACGGACTGGAATTTTCCCTCGGCTTTGGACGAGGCGGTGACCTCCTTGTTGGGGATGAGGCCGGTCGATTCCTTGGTGATGGAGGAGAAAGGATTTCGGAAAGCGCGCTCCACGGCCTCCTTGATCTTGGTGTCCTGGGCGGTCAACCAGAGCACCATGAACAGGGCCATCATGGCCGTGATGAAATCCGCGTAGGCGACTTTCCAAGCGCCGCCGTGGTGGCCGCCTCCTTTTTTCATCTTTGATCAACCTTTGCCGGTATTCTTGAGCGACTTGAGCATTTGCTCCATCTCTTCGGAGGAGGGCCGCAAATCACTGTTGAGCCCGCGGCGACCCAACTCGATTGCCGTGACCGGAGCCATGCCGTTGGCGAAGCCGATGACACAGGCGGCGATGCACCGGGTGTAGTCCAACTGGGCGGCGCCAATGAATTCCAGATTCGTGGCAAGAGGACTCATGAACCCATAAGCCAGGAAAATCCCCAGAAAGGTGCCAACCAGCGCGGCGGCAACTTTCTCGCCAATCTGTTCAATGGGGCCGGAAATGGAAGCCATGGTAATGACAATGCCTAAGACGGCCGCGACGATCCCAAAACCAGGCATCGCGTCGGCGGCCTTGTTGAGCACGCTCACCGGCGCGTGATGCTCTTCCTCGAGCTTGTTGATTTCAGCATCGAGCAGCAGACGCAACTGATCGGGTTTGATTTTACCGTCGATAATCGGGCGAAGGCTCCCGGCAAGGAACTCCACCGCTTCGGGGTTGCCGGAAAAAAGAGGATATTTTTTAATAATCGTGCTCGTGAGGGGGTCCATGACGTGCTCCTCCAGGGCGATCATGCCGTTGCGGCGTCCGAGCATGAACAACTCGAAGAGGACTTTGAGCAGCTCATCGTAGGCCGCGCGGCTGTAAGGCGCACCCTTCAGAGCGTGGAGCAAACCTTTGGCCAGATCCACGAGCACCTTGCGAGGTGACATAATCACCATCGCGCCCAAGGCACCGCCGCCGATGATCAGCAGCTCGTTGGGATGGATCAAGGCGCCCAGGTGCCCGCCGCCCCAGGCAAAGCCGCCGAAAACACACAAAAAAACCACCAACGCACCAATAACAATAATCATGACTGCTTACCCTTAAAGGTTGGCTCCCCGGCTTCCAACCGCTGCAGGTAGGAGCGAATCGTCAGGATAGCCTGCGAGTGAATCTGGCAAATGCGGGACTCAGTGAGCCCGAGCAGTTCGGCAATCTCACGCAGGTGCAGATCTTCACCATAGTAGAGGGCCAGGACTTTGCGCTGCGTCTGCGGGAGTTCCTTGAGCCGTTGGAGGATGAGCTGCTTGAGCTCGTTGCGGGAGGTCTGCTCGAGCGGTCCATCCGCCGCGGGGTCTGCGATCACGTCGCACAGGCTGCTGGTGTCGCCGCCTTCCAGGTTGCAGGCAGCGTCCAGGCAGACAAAAGTCGCCGGGCGGACCTCGGCCAGCAGATCGCTGTACTCCGCCGTGGAAATGTCGAGCGCTTTAGCCACCTCGGCATCCTCAGGCACGCGTCCGAGGCGCTGCTCAGCCTGGGCGATCGCCTCCTGGATTTTTCGCGCCTTTTCATGGATGGTGCGCGGAACCCAATCCATGCGGCGCAACTCGTCCAGCATCGCCCCGCGAACCCGGAGCCGCGCGTAGGTTTCGAAAGAGTTGCCGGAGCCGGGGTCGTAATTGCGCAAGGCCTGCAACAAGCCGATCAAGCCGGCGCTGTTTAGATCATCCTGATCGACGTGTTCCGGCAGGGTCATGGCCAGGCGTCCGAGCGCGGACCGAACCAGAGGAAGGT
>JANXQE010000210.1 GCA_025356925.1 Limisphaerales bacterium
GTTAAACGCTGCTACGGTCCAAAACCTCGAATAAAAAATGCGGTTTCTTCAGTGCTCTCTTTTCAAATGGCCCTGGCTCTCACCGTACAGCCACCATTCTGGTTCAATTCATCATAGACCGCCCCAGCCGCGTTAATTTCACGAGGGCTGCATCGCACCATCGATTGGATCCGATATTTATACCCCAAAGTATACACAAAAGTTGCAAAAATATGAACTCTGTGCCAAACGAGAGTATGGCACGGCGCACCTTCTGCTTCGGCTGGCTGCTTATCCTTCTCACGGTGGCGGGTGCTGCGGAGTCAAAACCACCGAAGCATTCCACCCCACCTCCGGCGTGGCTCATCGGCGTTCAGCATTCGCCTCGACAACCCCACTCCGGCCAAACAGTTCAAGTCAGTGCCCGTGTGCGCTCTGGGATTACCAACGTCACGTTGTTTTATCAATTGGTTGAGCCCGGAGGATACATCGAGCTGGGGGACCCGGCTTTCACGAACAACTGGAGCTCCCTGCCGATGCCGCTGGCAGGCCGGGCCCAGGACGAGTTCACCTTCCAGGCCGAACTGCCAGCCACGCTCCAAAGACATCGCCGGCTCGTGCGATACCGTCTGCTCGCTCAGGATTCAGCGGGCCGACCGCTCTCCGCACCCGGCTTCAACGATATCCCTCCAAACTACGCGTACTTCGTCTATGACGGCGTTCCATCCTGGACCGCGGCCATCGATCCCCGGAGCGGCGATCCGAGGCTAGCTGCTCCCCTGACGTTCCCACCGGAAGCCATGAAGCAGGTTCAGGCTTATCATTTGCTCGGTAAACGACGGTCGATCGAAAACGCCACTTGGCGCGAGCAATCCTCGGGCAAGGATTACAAATACACCGGGACCCTCGTCGTGGACGGAGAGGTGTTCGACCACATCGGCTACCGTGCCCGCGGCGGCGTTTGGCGGTATGCCATGGGCAAGAACATGTGGAAGTTTTCCCTCGCTGGGGACCACGCGCTCCAGGCTAAGGATGACTTCGGTCGGCCGTACCCCGTCGCCTGGACCAAGATTAATCTGCGGGCCTGCATCCAACAAGGCGACTACGGCCAACGGGGCGAGCAGGGAATGTTCGAAAGTGTTGGTTTTCGACTGTTCAACCTCGTCGGCGTTGCGGCGCCAAACACTCACTGGATCCAGCTCCGTATTATCGACGAGGCGAAGGAAAACCCGCCCGACCAATATCGCGGTGACTTTTGGGGCCTTTACCTGGCGATCGAAAACGAGGATGGCCGCTTTCTCAAGGCTCACAACCTCCCGAGTGGCAATTTGTTCAAAATGATGGACGGCAGCGGCTATTTGCAACACCACGCGACCGGTGCCGCCACCAACCTTTCCGACCTGTTCGAATTCATGAACAGCTATCGACGTGGCAACCTGCCGGAGGCTTGGTGGCAAACCAACTTCGACCTCGCGGGCTATTACTCGTACGGGGCGATTTGCGAGTGTATCCATCATTATGATGTCGATTCAGGCAAGAATTACGACTACTACCATAACCCTGACACCGGTCACTGGCAGATTCTACCCTGGGACATCGACCTGACCTGGGCTGACAACATGTACGGCTTCGGTCAGGACCCGTTTAAACGCCCGATTCTCTCGCGACCTGCCTTCCGACTCGCCTACCAGAATCGCCTGCGCGAAATTCGTGACCTCCTGTTTAACCCCGAACAAACCGGCCAAATCATCGATGAGTACGCCTCCGTGATTTGGGACCGGGCCGGTGCGCCGTCCATGGTCGAAGCCGATCGGCGCAAGTGGGATTATCATCCGGTAATGGCAATGAGCATGAAAGGAGGTCAGGGCCTCTTTTACGAGGCCGCGCGCTCCCGCGATTTCCAAGGCATGGTCCAATCAATGAAGAATTACGTGAAAACCCGCGGGGCCTGGATCGATTCCGCTTTGCTCAAGGATTCAGCGATCCCGGCTACCCCGGCAGTCACCTCCGCCGGTTTGGCTAAGCTCCCGGTCGATCAGCTCCGTTTTCGTGTTTCCGCGTACCAGGGTTCAAACCCGTTCGCCGCCGTAAAATGGCGCCTGGCTGAGGTCACACCACGCAACTCGACCCCGCCTGCGGCTCATCCCGCCCAGGCTCCAACTGAAATCATTTCGCTTTGGGAAAGCGCCGAAATCGCCAACCCCGCCGCCGAAGTCGCCGTCCCCGCTGGGTTGACTAAGGCGGGCCACACCTACCGTGTCCGCGCACGAATGAAAGATGCCACCGGCCGCTGGAGCCATTGGTCTGCTCCCATAGAATTTGTGGCGCAGTAGCCAGAACGGGGTCAGAAGCGAATGGCGCTTAGTTTAGGCATCGGATTTTCTGGGGTTACTTTTCCAATAGCGATTGCGGTGAGTAATTTCCTTAAATTGATGGCGGGGTTTGTTGAGGAGCCGATGGGCCTTAGGTCGACGTTTGACGGCACGGGGCTCCCTGCGATTGGGACGGTGGGGCACCTGGTCTCGAGCGATGACCTCCAGTAGTTCAACGATGAGGTGATTCTGCTTCTTTTTTGAACGGGCCTGAGCGAGGGCCAAGCTGAATTGTCGGACCGAATCGACCGTACCCTTGAAGCTCATCCGGTCCAACTCCACGTTGTTGGTGGTGCCGGCCTGAACCATCAGGCAGCGGATCAGGTTATAGGCGATGAAGAACATCTCCAATTCTTTGTGCAGCAGCTGGGGGCTCTTGCAGCGCAGCACTTCCATCGCCATCGAAGTTTTAATGTCGCGAAACCATAGTTCGATCTTCCAGCGCCGGGTGTAGAGTTGGGCAATATCCTGGGCGGGATATTGCTGTGGATCAAGCAAGGTGGTCACCAGCGTAACCGACTCGGGCCGATAGCCCGGACAGGACAGGTTGAAGCGAATCACGCGGACCGCCAATTGGGTGGGAATTTTTTTCCACCAGGACTGAGGCAGCCAGCGCGGCCTTTGTGGTGGCTTGGACCAGGTGAACAGGCGGTCATTTTTGCCTAGGCGCTTGCCTTTGCGCAAGTCGGTCGGGCGGCGCTGATGCAGGCGGAAGAGGCTGGCGACTCCCAACCGCAGCAACAAGGCCAAGAGCACGTAGCTGCAAAAACCGCGGTCGGCCACGGCCAGATCGCCGGGCTTGAATTGGTCGAGCAGTTTCCACAGCAGCCGGAGTTCAGATTGGTGCTTATTGCCTCTGCCGTAGTCCAACAGCGCGCCCGTAGCTAGGCTGAACACACCCAGCAAGCGGATCAGCGGAAAGCCGCAACCGGGCTTCTGACTGCCGGACTGCGGATAGGCGCGCTGGTTTTTCGGAGTGTCGGGCGCACTGACGGTGGTCCCATCGATGAGCTTGGGTCGCAGGCCGTGCCAGAGCTCAGCCATTTTTTCGCCGGTAGCGGCCACGGCCACCCGCACGCGACAAAGCGTGTCCAAAGGCAGTCGTTTGCGGGCCTGGCAATAGGCGCTGGTCTTTTCATCGACCGGGCCCTGCTCGTGAAGGGCAAAAAGGGCCTGGACCTGACGGACGATTTCGCGACAGGAGGTGTCGGGCTTGAGCACCTGGTAGAGAAAGCCAAAGAAAGTGCGCCGCACGTTATAGATACGGTCACGACTGTTGGCGCCCTCGTCGGCCTGGGAAAGCAGACCCGGTGGCCGGAACGGGTGGAGCAGCAACTCCAGGTGGCAGAGACTCTGCTGGCGCAGTTGTTGGGCGCACCGCCCCCTGGCGCTCAAGCGTGTGCGCCAGGGAAGGAAGAAGGGTGTGTGCATTAAGGCCGTATATATACTGCCTACGCACTTGACAGCCAGTCCATATTGAGGACGGCATGAACAAAAAGCCTCAGAAGCTTGCCGCGTTGGAAACCCGGTTGCGCCGCTTGGCCCAAAGCTTAAGCCACACGGGTTTTGTCAGTGAGGGCAGCGTCTTTGCGCGCAAGAAGAAAACTAGCGGCAGCCGCTATCAATGGACGTGGAAGGACTCCAACCAAAAGACCGTGAGCCTAACCCTCTCCGTCGAGCAGTTTGCATGGCTCAAGAAAGCCATCGCACGTTCTCGGTCCGTTGAACACACGTTGAAAAAAATGCGCCAAATTTCTCATCGAGTGCTACTGCAATACGTGCCTGGACCTTGGCGGCGCACGCCTTTGCCAACCAAAATATTACGCACTATCTAAGCGCCATTCGGGACCGACCCCGTTACGATCCGGCCACCGGCGCTTGGACGCTGACCGGACCTTTGACCAATGCCCGCTACGCGCACACAGCCACGCTGCTGCCCAACGGCAAGGTCCTCCTTACCGGAGGGCAAAACAACGGCGGGCCGTTATCCGGCGCGGAATTGTACGATGTTGGCCTGGGTTTCAGCTCCTCGTGGCAGCCGCAGATTGCCATGCTCACCTCGCCCCTCACTTTAGGCGGCAGCCTGGTAATCACGGGCTCGCAGTTTCGTGGCATTTCCGAAGGTTCGGGTGGCGATGGACAGGATTCGCCAGGAGATTATCCGCTGGTGCAAGTGCGCAGCGTGGAAAGCGGCCTGACCTTGTGGCTGGCTGGCGCGAATGGCACCACTTGGTCCGCAAACTCGTTTGCCTCCGCCCCGGTTAGTGGTTTGGCCGCCGGTTATGCGCTGGCGACAGTATTCGTCAATGGCATTCCCAGCGACGACGCCGTGCTCAACATTATTAATGCACCGGTTCTGACGGCGATCACCCTGACCGGCGCCAAAATCTTGCCCAGCGGCTCCTTCCAGTTCGTGTTCACCAACAGCCCGGGAGAGGTCTTCAGCGCACTAAGCACGACCAACCTCGAGCTGCCCTCCAGCGATTGGACTGTGCTGGGCCCGGCCACAGAAGGTCCTCCCGGCTCGTTCCAGTTCACAGACCCGCAGACAACGGGCAACGCTCAGCGGTTCTACCTGATTCGCTCACCGTGACGATGTGTACTTGGGCCATCAGAGAGAGCGGGCCGCTGTCAGCTTTCGCTTGCACCTTCCCTATCGCTTTAGACGGAAAAATAAAGCGCCAATGGGATTGGCGACGCTATGAAAACTCACTCCATTTGAGGTCACCAAATCCAGGCTATTCGTCCATCCTGTCGGCGCTTTGAGGTTGAGATTCTCCTGTAACATCCAACCGTTCTGAGCCTGCCAATAGACGGTCACCTTATCGCCCGCATAACTGATGAATAAGGTAGGGCCGCCGGTTGTCTGGACCAGCGATACCACGCTCCACAACCCTCCGATTAGAGTATAACGGTCGCCACTCAAGGCCGTGCCTGCGTCGGCTTGGCCAATAGTGCCGGTGACGGAATAATTCCCGCCCGTGCTCGTGCCACCGCCGCCTGCGACTTGGTACCAGTCAATAGAATAACTTTGAGCATTGATTGTTTGCGTCATCAGCCAAACCACCAATGACATACCGCCAAGGACCTGTGCGAGGAGGGTCTTCATTTTAGGGATTCAGTTTTGTTGTTTAACAAACGTTCGAGTCTCTCCAGCCGGGCTTCGAGTTGTCTGACCTGAGCGGCCTTTTCTTCCAGCTTCTGGTTCAATCCCTGGAGCGCCGCCAGGGCCACGCCGCCTTCGTCCACCGTGGTTATGTGCCGTTCGTCAGCGCCCAGACCAAACGCGGCATAAAAGTCTTGCGCCATCGGGCCAACGTGCGCCGCGCCCGCGTCGCCTTTAAAGTTCCATCGCGTAATCGACAACCCAG
>JANXQE010000219.1 GCA_025356925.1 Limisphaerales bacterium
GACGACCCTCGACAACGGCATCGCTCAGGCCTCGAAGCTCGACTTGACGTACTTGGCCGGTCTGGGTGTTGCCGACCGCAGGAGTGACTGGCGTGAGGCCTGCGGCCTGAGGGTCATAGATGAAGAAGGCACCTTCGAAGACAAAGTCCGCCGGCGGTCCGAAGCAAAGCACAATTAGCCCAGCACGTACTCGCGGGAGCTCCTGCTCCCCCGTGGGCCTGCTGCTGGCAGCTCCGGTCGAATTCAGGCAAAATCTGCAGGCTAGACGTGCCCGGGGATTTATTTTAGCTTCGAGTCGTGCCGACTCTCTCGAAAAATGCGGGCCAGAACACCCTCGCCAAAGCCGCCACTCTGCCTTTTGAGGACGCTTTGACGAAACTGGAAGCCATCGTGGAAGCGATGGAGTCTGAGGACCTGCCGCTGGAAGCCCTGCTGGGAAAGTATGAAGAAGGCACCCAATTAGCCAGGATGTGCCAGGAAAAACTGGCGGAGGCTGAACTGAAAATCCAACAACTGGAAAGGAACGCGGCAGGCGAAATGAAGTTAAAGCCGTTGTCTTCTGAAGAAGCAGGGCCAATATGAACCAATATCTCGAGCTGGTACAGGGTCCCGCGCAGGTCAAGCGATTGACCGTGGACCAACTGCTGAAGTTGGCCGAGGAAATCCGGCAGGAGATGATCACTGGTTTGTCGAAAAACGGTGGACACCTGGGTCCGAACCTTGGCGTAGTGGAACTGACCATTGCTCTGCATTACGTTTTTAGCACTCCCAAAGACAAGTTCGTCTGGGACGTCAGCCACCAGAGCTACGTCCATAAAATCTTAACCGGCCGAAAGGACCGTTTCGGAACGATTCGCAGCACCGGGGGATTGTGCGGATTCGCGTTGCGCTCGGAAAGCGACCACGATTGCTACGGTGCCGCGCACGCGGGCACGGCCCTCTCGGCGGCTTTGGGTATTTGCGCCGCGCGCGACCAGCTCGGCAGCGACGAGAATGTGGTGGCAATTTTTGGAGATGCGGCGCTGACCAACGGGATCTCGTTTGAGGCGTTGAACAACATCGCGCAGACGACCAAGCGTTTCATCGGAATTCTCAACGATAACGAGTGGAGCATCGCGAAGAATGTCGGCGCGATCTCGAGCTACCTGAACAAGCTCATCACCCATCCTTCCTACAACAAGCTGGCGAAGGATTTTGAGAGGTTCCTTCGACGCCTGCCCAAGGGCGAAGTAGCGATTAAACTCGCGCACAAGGCGGAGGAAGGTTTCAAGAGCGCGTTGACTGAGGTGGCGTTGCAGCCGAGCCCGAGCACATCGGAAACGGACGGGCGTGGCGGGTACGGGAGCAGCCTGATTTTCGAGGAGATGGGCGTGCGCTATCTGGGGCCGATAGATGGACACAACCTGCCGCTGCTGATCAGCACGCTCGAGTTTGCCAAGTCATGCGATCACCCGATCGTGATCCACGTACTAACCAAGAAGGGCAGGGGGTTTGAGGCGGCGTTGAAGAATCCAGAGAAGTTTCACGGCCTGGGACCCTACGATGTGGCGACCGGGGCGACTCTGCCGGCACTACCGGGCACGCCTCCGAACTGGCAGGACGTTTTTGGCCAGGCGATGGTCAAGCTTTGCCAGAAAGACAGTACCATCGTTGGGATCACGGCGGCGATGCCCAGCGGAACCAGCCTGAAAATCCTCGAGAAGGCGATGCCCAACCGTTATTACGATGTGGGTATTGCCGAAGAGCACGCGGTACTGTTTGCCTGCGGCATGGCCACCATGGGGTTTCATCCGGTCTGCGCCATTTATTCCACGTTTTTGCAGCGCGCCTACGATTGTATCGTTCACGATGTTGCGCTGCAGAATCTACCGGTGATCTTCT
>JANXQE010000220.1 GCA_025356925.1 Limisphaerales bacterium
GCCAGGCGCAGAAACTCCAGGTCCGCCCAATTCTGCTCTCCCAGGAACGTCTCAAGAGTCGGCCAATCCGCTTTTGCAAGATAAAGGTTAGCCTCGGCCAATGGAACCGGCTGGGCCCGGCGCACTTTGACGCCGAACCCCGCCAGCCACTTCAACGCGTCGTCCGCGAGCCCGTGCGCGCCCATCCATTCGCACACCGAATACAGCGCGGCGGCATTGGTGGACGCAGCCGCCTGCACTTTGCCCAGATACTCTGTAAACGCGTGATGCCCGGACGAGGCCGCTGCGTTGCCGCAAAGTTGCAAAACGCTCAGATGCTGCAACCGGTCGTCCAATATCGCCCGAGGGTCCGCGAGGAGCCGGGCGGACAGTCGTTCGGCATCGGCTAAATCCCCGCGGCGCACGGCGTGCGCGACCAGCCAGCGCAGTGCCAGCTGGCCGACGTCATGGTTTGTGCTCAACTGTTCCAAAGTGCCGCGGGCGGCCGAGACGGTCGAAACGTTGGTGGATTGGGTGTGGAGCACCGCGAGGTTGAGCTGGTGCAGTGGGTTGGCTGGTTCGAGGCGGGCAGCTTCCTGGAAGTGCTCTGCCGCTTCATCCAACCGGGTCAATCTCAGCGCGAGCTCGGCGGACATCACCTGGAACGCCGGGACACCGTGAGCAGCCGGCTCGAGGTCGTGCAGAGCTTGTTCGGCGATGGTGTAGGGAGGACGTTGGTATCGCAGGGCGCAGGAGGCCAGCTTGAGCCTGTTCCCCATGGTGGGCGCCAGTTCCGCGACCCGGTGCCACCAATCGATCACTGCAGGCGAATGATAGCGCTCAGCCAAGTCCGCCATTATGCCGCAGGCCTCCACGCTTTTTGAGTAGAGTTGCAGGACTTGCCGGGCGCTCAGCGACGCGTTTTCCAGGTCACCGGCAGCCAGGAAATCGGCGGCCTGCCGCAAGCCACGAGCCTCTTTATAACGTCGGTAGGCGGGGCGACCATAAAGCGCGCCGCCAACTAAAGCAGCAATCACCACCAAACCGGAGAATGCCAGGATAAGCCTCTTCATTTCTTTGTCGGAAGCGGATTAGATTCTCGAACCACGAACGAGTCAATGTTCAAATGAGGTCGAATTCATTCCCCAAAACAAACTTGAATACCTCCCCCGCTCCCTGCAAACCTTCTCCAGTCGCACTGATGCCGCTGCTCCACTAACTCAACTCCTTTAATCATGACCTCGCGCCTGCTTAGGTCCGCAGCCTCTTGTTCGGCGGACCGGGAGGGTGGAATGATCCCGATTACTTGCTGCTGGGCTATCTCAGCAACTGGAAAGGTCAGACGGTTCCCACCCCGCTCACACCCAACGAGCAATACACGCATGTATCACTTTGGTGTTTCCGGGACGTTTAGTCTCGTTGGGCCATAGTGCGGATCTCCATCCCACGGAGGCCCGCCCCAAAACCAAATTCGTGGGGATCGTTGAGGCGGTCACGCACATGTCCATGACCAAAATATCGCTCCCCGTTGGGGCGCATGGCGTTTCGCAAGTTGACCCGGCCCGTTGGGCCGGGCTGGGGAATGGCGCGCCTTTGGCGCTCGGGTTGCCAATGGTCGATGGGGTCGGACGCCACGAGACCGGAGGCCCAAAAGGGCCGGCGATCCCTCAGCCCGGCCCAGCGGGCCGGGTGCGTGTTGTTGAAACCCCATGCGGCCTGAAGGGCCGCGATTCATTCGGGGTTCATTGGGATTTGGGCCTTGGAAATTGGCGGCACTCTGCCGAGATGCCGCTACGGCACGCCTAATGTTCCGGCAAGACTGGCCCGTGCTTGAATATGCGTTTGACCACGCCATGGTCGTCGAGTGTGAGTGGCGGCGAACTTTTGGCCCAATAATGACGCAATAAAACTCCCCGGTTTTCCTAGGTCCGTTTTGTTCAAAAGTTCATGAGAAATGTCTTCTTCCGTTTGTTCAAGGATTGCTTTTGTTCCGCAATATCAGCCCTACAGCGTGACTGAAGAAAGGGGGAAAGGGGTCAACCCATAGTTTAGTTTGTTTTTTCGATTTCATCCGTTCACCAAGGGTGCTGGCGATGAATCGTTTGCAACCGCGCCGCGCATGTAATTGTGCAGTTTTGTGTTGGCCGCCTTGGAGGTTCGCAGATGCACACGGGCGGCCATCGCCTTCAGCGGCAGGGTCGCCTCCCGGCGCAGCCGGGCCGCAATCCCCGGCTTGACGGGATCATTCTTGCGGCGCGTGACTAAATCGTCTGGCTGCCAGCCCTGACCCTGCAGTTCTGCTGCGACGATTAGCTCGGCCTTGGCTTGCGCAACTTCCCGATGCAGTTCTCCGGCGTGGTGCCCGCCCAGGCTGCCCGCCATCCGGGCAAACGCCTCTCTCTTAAAGCTCTCACTGCGCAGGAACCAACCGCGCCGCAGGGCTTTGCAGGTCTCCGGGTCGGTTTCCTCCATGCGCCGGGTTTCCATTCGCTGCTCAAAGTCCCGCCGGTCAATGTCGTCTAGGAATACCCTCTCGCGCCGGTCGCCACGGCTCATGACGTGATACAAGTGCGCCAGGGTATTGGAGGCGCAGTTTGCGAGGCATCGGTAAGCCTGATAACCCCCTCAGGATTCCTCTGTCAACCTCAAAAACAAACTAAACTATGGGTTGACCCCTTTTTTGGGACGGGATTTTTGCGTGCGTGCGTGGAGCAACTAATAGGATCGCAATATGTCGAAAGACCAAAACTGGAAAGCTGACGTTCAACACGACGATCGCACTAAGAGGCTGCGCCCTTGACGTCACTTGAGATGCCGCTCCCTGTAGCAGGAGCCTGCGGCGCGGCAGCGGACAGCCCCACACCGTAGCGATTGAACCGTTCGTCCAGCCAGCACCGTCGCACGTCGTCCAGAAGGCGCACCAGGTCCTCAAACTCATGCGGCTTTACCCGGTAGTCGTACACCCCAAGTTGCCGCGATTTATCGACATCCGCCTGCAGCTTGGACGAAGTAAGGACCACCACCGGCATTGTATTGTATTCGTTGTGGTCGCGCAGCCACTTAAGCACATCGAAGCCGTCCATCCAGGGCATTTTAAGGTCCAGTAACATCAGCCCGGGAATCGGGTGCTGGTCGCGCTGGGCGAAGACTCCTGTGCCGGAAAGGTAATCGATCGTCCCCTGCCCATCGCGTACGACGAACAAAGGATTTGGGATGCCCGCGCGATCGAAGGCGCGCCCCATTAAGAAGATGTCGTTTTCATCATCCTCAGCCAGCAGGATTGGTACATTATCGAGCATGTTCCATGAGCTTTAGGCTCAAGATTTATGGTCGGTATTTCCCAGTAATATGGCACAGCGGATGCCGCAAAACAAATCGCTGAAAGCACCGTCCGTGGAACGGCGAAAGGTCTTTCGATTCACTTTATTTCCACGGAGTCAGGCGTCCTGAGCCGGGGCCAACTGGCCTCTCCCAGAGTGCCGCAAAACGGGTCGGCGGTTTCCATCCGAGCCAAC
>JANXQE010000235.1 GCA_025356925.1 Limisphaerales bacterium
CGGCCGGTCCGCGCATCCAGGCGCCAGGCGATCTCGATTACGTTGGTTCCCACCACGTTCTTGGTATCGGGCAGGGCTTTTCCGTCCAAGAGCCGCACAAAAGGTTCGTGGCCGTAAGCGCCCTGGTAACAAGCTGATATCTCTCCTCCGATCGCGGCCAAAGTCGCGGCATCCAAGGGCGCTACAGGCAAACCGGGTTCGGTGCCACGAGGGGCCATTCCCCGAGGCGTCAGATACAACGTTGTTAGAATCCCGCGATTCACGGGTATCAAATGCGGGGTAAACTGGATCGTGACCGATGCCTGGGCGGCGAGCGAGAGTTCCTGTTCGATCTCCGAAAGATGCCGGTGTTTGGGCACGCCGTAGGGGCGAGCGCTCTCGTTGCACTCCACAAACAGGTAATCGAGCTCGGCTTTGCGTCCCGCACCGCTGACGCCGCTGAGCGAATCCGCGATAATTCCGGCGGGCGAGATCAATCCCGCTCTCAGCAAGGGAATCGTGGGCAGCAGAATGCTCGTCGGGTAGCAGCCAGGCGACGCGATCAGCGAGCTATTTTGAATCTGCGTCCGATAGATCTCGGGCAACCCGTAGACCGCCTGGGGCAGAAGTTCGGGCGCCGGGTGATCGTGAGCGTAATATTCTTTGTACACGGAGGCGTTTTTCACGCGAAAATCAGCGCTCAGATCGACGACCTTGCAGCCGGCGCGCAACAGTGGTCGGGCAAATTCGGCTGCGACGCCATGCGGCAGTGCCAGGAAGACGACCTGACTGTCGGCGGCCAATGATTCGAGGCTCGGCTCGGTGAATTGCAGGGATTTGGCCCGGGGATGATTGCCGAACTTCGGGAAGATTTCGCCCAACGTTCTTCCGGCGTATTGCCGTGAAGTCACCTGTCTTAGGTCAACAAAGGGATGGGACAACAGCAACCGGACCAACTCCTCGCCTGAGTAACCGGAAGCTCCGACAATGGACACTTGTTCTTTTTGCATATATCAACGCAAGGTTCGCCCCATACACCAAAGCAAAAAAACCCCGCCGGTAGTCCAGCGGGGTTCGACAATAAATCGGCTGGTTTAACGCTTGCTGTATTGAAACCGTTTGCGTGCCCCCGGCTGGCCGTATTTTTTGCGTTCGCGCATGCGCGGGTCGCGGGTCAGATAGCCTTCGGCTTTCAAAATCGGTCGCAGGTTGGCATCCACCGTGAGCAGTGCGCGAGCGATGCCGTGCCGGACCGCGCCGGCCTGGCCGTTCGGGCCGCCCCCGCTGACGGTGATTTGCGCGTCGAACTTGTCCGCAGTGCCCGTGATGGTTAACGGCTGGGAAGCAATGGTTCGTTGCGTTTCAGCGGGGAAATAATTCTCGAAGGCCCGGCCATTGATTTGGATTTTGCCGGTCCCGCTTGCCAGGCGCACGCGCGCCACGGCGGTCTTGCGTCGGCCAGTCCCCAGATGCTGCGGCGCTTTCGGTTCGGAAATTTTGATGTCGGCCATAGTCAGAAATGGTTGCTTTGAACAGGTGGAGGGTTACTTGGCCGGCGCCAGCACAGCAGGTTGCTGCGCTGAATGCGGGTGCTCGCTGCCTTTGTAGACTTTCAGTTTGGTCATCAGCACGCGACCCAAACGGTTCTTGGGAACCATGCCCCGGACCGCATGGGTGATGAGCTTTTCCGGGTGCCGCGCGCGAACCTGGCCCACCGAAATGAACTTCTCGCCGCCTTTCCACCCCGAGTAGGTCATGAATTTTTTGTCGATTTCTTTTTTGCCGGTCACCACGACTTTCTCGGCATTAACGACAACGACGAAATCACCTGCGTCCAGGTGGGGAGTATACACGGGCTTGTTTTTTCCGCGCAAGATATTGGCTACCTGCGCTGCCAGCCGGCCCAAAATGGCGCCGTCGGCGTTAACAACGTGCCATTTTCGCTGGTCCAAATTCACTTTCGGCAAATGCGTTTTCATCTAAATTCCCGATCAAAAGAAGGCAGAAACTACCAAAGAAACCCCCCAAGTCAACAAGGTTTTTATGTCAACGACGTTTTTACAGTAACAAAAAAGCCCCTCCGTGAAACACGAAGGGGCCTGAAAAGGAAACGACTGGATTAGAACTTGTAGGCGAAGTCGGCCATCAGCATGTAGGCATTATCCCGGTTGGGCGCCGCGGAGGGCGTGCCCCCCCCATAAGAGTTCACATCATTCGCAGCGTGATCCCAGCGGAATTCCAAGCGGCTCATGACATTTTTCCATAGGTCGTACTGCAGTGTGGCGGTACCTTCGATGACTTTCGATGCGCCGAACGTTGCGGCATACGTCGAGGAGGCGTATTCCGCGCGCCCATAGGCGCTGAGCTTCTCGGTGAGCTGGTAGGAGATGTAGGCCCCGACGGCATTGGCGTAGCCGGAGGCCGCTGTGGTTCCAGGCCCTGACGGTTGGGCATTGAGTGCTGCATAATCATAGCACGCGCCGACCTTGAGACCGGTCACGGGAGTGGCCACCGTAGCGCCCACGTAAAGGCTCGTCTGGCTAAACCCGTTACCGTTTTTGCCTGAGGTGCCGCCAATCGCCGAATCGAATCCGTTCATGATGGAAGCGGTGAGCGTCGAACCGGCCAGCGCGCCCATATTGGTCGGCGCGGTGAACGTCATCGCGGCCATGTAGGCCTTGTACGATTCGGCCATCGGCCCCTGGGGAGCAGTTCCGGCATTTTGAAAGGCGCGACCATTGATAGTCGGGCCATACGTGTTGGCGATCCCCGCCGAGGCTGAAACGGCGTCGCAAACCTGGTAAGTGGCGGAGATTCCGGTATGTGTGGTCGGCTGCATCGTATAGCCGTATGAGCGGGTGACATTCGGGTTGTTAATCGACTCGAACACTTCGTAGCCCATCATGGTGTCGAAGACGCCAACCTTGAAGTCCAGCCCGTTGCCGACCGGCGCGTGCAGGGCAACATACGCTTGCTTGACCGCAAAATCGGCATTGCCAAACGCCGCAGGTGAGTGGGTGTTGAAGGCAGTGGCATCGGGCCCGGCGAGCAAGCTCACCTTGTAACCTGCGCCCCATTGGTCAGCCGCATCCACAGTTTTTTCGAGGTTTAACTCGATGACATTGAGGTTAAAACCATCCGCCTTGCTCGAGCTGTTCCAGGCATAGCCGGGCACATTTGCATTGCCGGTGCCAAAATTCCACTGCGCCGAGGTATCGACATACCCGCTCAACGTAGTGGCAGAGAGCGCCGTCAAAACGGAACTTGGTTTTTCCTCCGCGTGCATCACTGCCGGCAAACTGACCAGCCCGGCACTGAGCAAACCTAACGTCCATGCATTACACTTCATGATTCTTATTTTTGGTTTTGTGTTGTTCGTGATTTGCAGCCCGCCCGTCGAGTTGGTGACGCTTGTGGCCGCAGAGTTATCTGTGGCGACAGGGCACGAGCTGTGCCAAAAGAAACACAAATTCCACAAGCAGGTGCAAGCGAATTATTTAAATTTTTGCGCTGGATTAATTTGTCAAAAATATCCGTGTGTTTTTGTCCGCATTGGGCAAATTTAGCCAAACACACTTTAGAATTTGTAGATGATGTTGGCTGCGAGCAAAAAGGCGTTGCTGCGGGTGGGAGCGCCGGTGTTGGGGTCGGCGGCGCCAAAGGCCAAACCGTGCTCGACGTGGTCCCAACGGAACTCGACTCGGCTGAGGACGTTCTTCCACAGATCATATTGAGCCGTCGCCGTGAGCGCGTAGATGCTGTTGTCGCGGCCGAACGTTCCCAGGCCCACTGTGCCAAAGCCCTGGTCGATATCGCCAGTCACATATTCGGCACGCCCATGGAAGCTGAGCTTCTCGGTGGCCTGGAAGGAGGCGTATCCGGCGAGAGACCAAATGTCGGCTTGGTCTTTAGTTCCGGCAAACGGGCCAGAATGGGGTGTGGAATCGATGTTGAGGAGGTCCCAAGCCGCGCCGAGGCGCAAGCCGGTGATCGGTGTGGCAAGTGTGCCCCCAACATAGGCGTTCAAAGTTGGCATACCCAGGCCGGAGCCAAGAACAGAGTTATTAAACCCGTTGACGATCCCACCATAAAGCGTGGAACCAGAGGCGAACCCGAGGCTGTCCGGAGCCGTGATCGCAATCGAGCCCATATAGGCCTTGTAGGATTCGGCGTACGCGTTCACAGCCTGGACCGGGGTAAAGGCTCGGCTGTTAATAGACGGCCCAACTGTATTGGCGATTCCGGCCGAAGCGCTAATCATGTCGTTAAATCGGTAGCTGGCCAAGACACCGGTCTCGGTCTGGGGCTCGATCGAATGCCCGTAGGAACGGGTGTAATTTGGATTATTAGGAGACTCGACCGACTCATAGCCGATAATGCTGTCAAAAACACCGACTTTCCAATCGATGCCGTTTCCGACCGGCGTCCGAAGGACGACGTAGGCTTGCCGGATGGCGAAGTCGCTTTTTGCTCCCAGGGTCAAGGGAGATTGAGTTCCCAGCGTGTTGGCATCGGGTCCCGCCCAGAGGTCGACGCGATAACCCGCAGCCCATTCCGATTCATCCAGGGGCTTTTCGATTCGCACCTGGATTACGTCCAGGTTGAAACCATCCGCCTTGCTCGAGTTATCGAACTTGAAGGGCGGCATATAGGTATTGCCGGTCCCGAGGTTCCACTGCGCCGAGGTATCCACGTAGCCGCTGAGTGTCGTGGAAGCCAAGGCGGTCATGACCGAGCTGGGTTGTTCCTCAGCCTTGGCTGCGGACGCCAAGCTGACTACACCGAGGGCGGCCAAGGCGACTGTCCAATTGTTAAACTTCATTATTTCCTCCGATTTAATGGTTGTCTATCTGGCTCTTAGTCTGCGTCTGAAGAGGGCAAACCCGGTCTGCCCTCGCACCTGGAACAGGTGCACTGGCCGGAATTCATAGCAAACGAGGTCCCTTTGACAACTCCTTTTTTCCCATTTTCTAACAGGATTTGTACGGATTTGAGGCAATCCTCACTCTCGTCCATTCCTTTCCCAAACCGCTTGATTTAGTCCTCTTCAGCCCGACAACTCAGCAGTCCAGTGGACGCCTCGCGGAGGTATTTATAACGTTAATGGGCCTTCTGGCGCTGGTCAATGGGGCAGGTAAGGCCGCTTTCAGATCGCTCAGAACTCACGATGGGCAGCGCCAGAACGAGCTCTTTTCGCGCTGGAACGGACCCTGCTTACGCTGGCTGTATCTAAAATGTTCGTCGTATTATATACAGCCAAGTTGGTCCTGTTCCGGTCCAACTCCCAGGCTATTAACTGCTAAGAGCTTTTACTACTATGTCTGCTTACGCTTATGTCGCTCGAGAGACGGCCACCGGCCGTGAGATCCGGAGTTCAATCGAAGCCGCGACCGAGCAGGCGGCGATTGCGGCCTTGCTGAACCGCAACATGCTGGTGGTTTCGATTCAGGAAAAGATCGGGAAAAAGGGCCGAACGAGTGGCGGCAAGGTCGGGCTTGCGGACCTTGTTGTATTTACGCGGCAACTGGCCACGATGATCGACGCCGGATTGGCGATGGTGCAATCCTTGCAAGCCCTCGCCGACCAAACGACAAACAAAGTGATGCGGGATGTCATCCGCGACATCTGCACGCGGGTCGAGGGTGGCGACAGCTTCTCGGAAGCGTTGCAAAAGCATCCTAAGGCCTTTAGCCGACTTTATGTCTGCATGGTAGGCGCGGGTGAGAAGGGTGGTTTGTTGGCCGAGATCCTGGGTCGCCTGGCCGTTTACCTGGAAAACGCGGCACGCCTCCGCAAGAAGGTCAAGTCCGCCATGATGTACCCTACCGTGGTATCGGTCGTGGCTGTGTTGATTACCATTTTCCTCCTGATCAAAGTTGTGCCGGTGTTCGGCGAGATCTTTAAGAGCTTCGGCGCGGCCCTGCCGGCGCCTACCCAGTTCCTGATCGACATTAGCCATTTCGTGCAGAAGTTTATCCTCCTGATTCTCGTCGGCGGCGGGGGAGCCGTTTACGGCTGGTTTTATTTCATCAAGACCCCTGGTGGCCGCGCCTTTTGGGACACGTACCGCATCAAGCTGCCCATCTTCGGCTCGATCGCGCACAAAATCTGCCTGGCGCGCTTCACTCGCACTTTAGCGTCACTCGTCCGCAGCGGCGTCCCCATTCTTGAGGTGCTCCAAATCGTCTCCCAAACAGTGGGCAACGTCGTCATGGAGAAGGCCATTAAAGCTTCCGCGTTGGACATCGAGCGGGGCGAAGGCATTTCGGTCGCCTTATCCAAACATCCCGTCTTCCCAATTATGATCATTCGAATGGTCACGGCGGGCGAACAGACCGGTAAAATCGACAACATGCTCGAGCGGATCGCCGATTTCCTTGACGACGAGATCGAAACCACTCTCTCCGGATTAACCGCCCTCATCGAGCCCATTCTCATTGTTTTTCTGGGCGTGGTGGTCGGTGGCATGGTGATCTGCATGTTCCTGCCCATCTTCAAGCTGCCCGAAATCGTCAGCAAATAAGCGCGCGCCGGCGGTTGATAAGCCGCAAAAATGCGTGAATTTCAGCTCCCGCGTGATAGCCTGCGGGTATGGCTTTCGATTCATTCGGGAATTTTTTGTCCAAATTAGAGCTGGCCGGAGAGTTGAAACGCATTCGGCAGCCCGTTGATACGGAGCTGGAAATCACCGAGATCGCTGATCGCGAGATGAAGAAGCCGGGCGGCGGTCAGGCGCTGCTGTTCGAGAAACCGATTGTCGCCGGCGAGGCTTCGCCTTTTCCGCTGGCGATTAATGCGCTTGGCTCCTGGAAGCGCATGGCCCTAAGCCTGGGGGTCGGATCGGTGGACGAAGCGGCCGCGGAACTGGGCTCGCTGATGAAGGCCAAACCGCCCACCGGCTTTCGTGAAGCGGTGAAACTCCTCGGCACAGCGCTGGAACTCCGTCATGCCAAGCCCAAGCTCGTTAAGACCGGGGCCTGCAAGGCAGTCGTTCATCGGCTTGACGCCCACCCCCAAAGAACCGAACCCTGGCCACCGGCCCCGAATATCGCTTTCGACGCACCACCCGCCCCGAGGAGCCTTTCAACCGCCTCGACCCTCCTGAATCTTCCCATCCAAAAATGTTGGCCGCTCGATGGCGGTCGTTTCATCACCCTGCCCTGCGTGGTGACCAAAGATCCTGAGACTGGCGAGCGCAATGTGGGCATGTACCGCATGCAGGTTTACGACGAGCGGACCACCGGCATGCATTGGCAGTTGCAGAAGGTCGGCGCCCGCCATGGTCGGCGCTACTATGAGACCGGGACGCGGATGCCCGTGAGCGTGTTTCTGGGCGGAGATCCGGTGTTCACGTTTTGCGCGACCGCGCCGTTGCCGGACGGGCTGGATGAATTCTTGCTCGCCGGTTATTTGCGAAAAAAATCGGTCGAACTGGTCAAATGCGAGACGAACGACCTGGAAGTACCCGCCGACGCGGACATCGTTTTGGAAGGCTACGTGGATCCCAGGGAACCGCTGCGGGAAGAAGGCCCGTTCGGCGATCACACCGGGTTTTATACATTGCCCGAGCCGTACCCGGTGTTCCATCTCACGGCCATTACCCATCGGAAAGATGCCGTTTACCCGGCAACGATCGTGGGCATGCCTCCGATGGAGGATTTTTACATCGGCAGCGCCTCGGTCAAGTTGTTCCTACCGGTTCTAAAGATGAATTTTCCTGAGCTGGTGGATCTGGCGCTGCCGGCCGAGGGGGTGTTTCACAACCTGGTGTTCGTCAGCATCAAAAAGACGTACCCGATGCAGGCTTTCAAAATGATGCACGGCCTGTGGGGTATGGGCCAGATGATGTTCACCAAATATATCATCGTGGTGGACGAGGATGTGGACGTGCACAACACCAGCGAAGTCCTCTTCCGCCTGTGCGCCACCACCGACCCCCAGCGCGATGCCCTCTTCACCAAAGGACCCGCCGACGTGTTGGACCACGCAACGTCCGAAATCGCGATCGGGTCCAAACTTGGCATCGATGCCACTCGCAAGCTGCCCGGCGAGGGGTTCAAACGCAAATGGCCACCCCTGATTAAAATGGACCCGGCGGTTCAGGCCAAGGTGCAAAGCATTTTGGACCCCTAACTCCGGGATTGTGGCTCACCTCACTTCCACGGAGTCCGGTGTCATAAGCCTTAAACTCTGCCACTTCAAAAGTTGCCAGGCAGACCCGCGCGCATTCCGGATCGTTCAGGCATATAACCCCTTCACGAATCCGTGGGACTGGCTCGCCCTGGAGTCGCAGAGGAAACCGCTCAGACATCGCGCGCGCCCAGGACGCAAAGTCGTCAAAACCATCTTTCCTGGCCATGGTCCGGTTAACGAGCCGAAGTTTGCCAATGCAACCCGGAGCAACTCGTTTCATCAATTCCAACGTTAATCGGCCCATGGTGTAGCGTGGATTAATCTCAACGACGGGCTTGAGCCGGTTTTCCGCGGCCGTCGTGCGATAGACAAACGCGTCAATCCCGGCGGGTCCGCGGTATCCAATCTTCATGAATTCCTCCTCAAGAACAGCGATAATCATTGAGTAAAGCTTCAGGATTCGGTTGGAGATGTCAGGCGCGTTGGGAAACCACGTGGTCAGGTTCGCAGGAATCCGGCGGGCAAAGTTTGGCCAGGTCCAATTACCTCTGAATTGGCCTCTCGAATCGCTGCATAACCCGGTATAGCCCACAAGCTTCAGGCCAGTCGCTCTCATGTCCAGTTGCACAGAAAAATCCAATTCCCGCTCGAGCCAGGGCTCAACGACGAGCTTGCCGCCCCTCGCCACGCCGTTGGCAATCCACCGCCTCTGAGTTTCCAGCACTTCGGGCTCCAGCAGCCGAATCGCGTTGTGGCCCGCAACGCCGAGCGTTTCTTTGACCACAATATTGTGCTGACATCGTCGACGAATCGCTTCGATTGCTGCCAAAGCGTCCGGGACGGTGCCAACGACCACGCCGACATCACTCTCGGTGCATAACCAAGGCGCGGTCCCGCCCTGGACAAACAAATCCTCACTGGCGATCGAGGTGCGCTCGGATCGGTTCAGGGCGTGTCGAGCCAATATCTTTCTCAGCAAATCAGCGCTCCAAGCTTTGGAATACAGCTTTGCCAAGCCTGCGTTAAAAGCGCCCGCCGGAGTCTGTTCTGCGTCTGGCAGGTTGCCGAAGAGTGGTCCGAGCAACTCCACACTATCCGGGCCCCAGGCCCACGGGCAGAGCCCGCCGATTTTTCTCCGTTGCAGATTGCTCGAAGGATCAATTCCTCCCGCCTGTAGGGCGACGAACTCGGGCAGCGCGAAACCCACTTGGATTAGCCGACTGAGGAACGAAACCGCGGGGCGGCGCTCAACTAACACAACGTCATCCTGTCGGCAAAGGAACTGTGGCAGATTTTCGAGGTCCTGCTGGAGCCTTTGCTGATGCTTGTTCGGCGTAAACGAGTTGCCCTGGGCAATATGGCCCTCAGCGAAAGGGTTAAACACCAAGACCCGGGGAGTCCGCCCTTTGGACTGGGCATACACACGAAGCTGAGTGATAAAGCTTTTGTCTAAGCCGGCGGCCATCCTTCCTTCGATGTTGAAAACTGGTCCCTTTGCTCGCTGAGCAGAAAGTGGGAATTTCAACTGGTGGCGAAAGGCTTCCCAGTCGCTGTGTTGGGGGTCCTTCCATTTCCGGAACCATTTGAGACCGGTGGCAACGTGGCCGATTTCGTCCTGATAGATCCGCTCCAATAAGCGAGATGTGTCCTGATCTCCGACCCGGGCGAAACCGCTGGAGAAATAACGCGCGAAATCGAGATTAGCCTGCTCGAAGGTCAGGCTCAATCCCGTCACGTAATCCAGCGGGCTTTCCATCTTGGAAATGGCCCGCCAGAAATAACCGCTGACCGGCAGCTCCCCGAAACCAATTCCGCATTCGCTCATCCGGCGGAGATATAATCGCGTGTGTTCCTGTTCGTCCTTGAGCGTCTGCAGCACGCCTCGCCGAAACGCGGGCGGGGCGTCGGGAAATCGCAGCAGCGCGAGCGCCATGAGTTCGGTGGCCAGGAGTTCGTGATTCGCGAAGAAATGTAGTAAGCGGGCACGCTCCACGGGCTGATCCAAAGAATGCACTCCTGGGACGCTCGCTTTGCCGCTGTGCTGGGGCTTAAAGCGCAATTCCAGCGGCCGGCCTGGAGCCTCGGGCGCCGCTAAGGCGGGTCCAGGCCGCTCATCGGTGATCACCAGCGGGGACTGGAGCTTCTCTTCCAGGTTTCGGGCGAACAAAATCTGTTCGGCAAATTCTCGAAGTTCCATCAGGCGTCGCTCAGATTAACAGCAGCGCGAACCCTGGACCAGCCCGCATGATCAAGACGGCCGCAAACACGAGCGCACGACGTTTGC
>JANXQE010000256.1 GCA_025356925.1 Limisphaerales bacterium
GTCGTGGGTCTTTTGTTGGAAGCACCGGCCGCACAGGAGAAAAAACACGAGGCCAGCCAGCGAATCGGCGTATCCTTCGCCCCGCGCGGAAAGAACCTCAAAAGCGCTTTGTGCGTAGAGAGCGACCAATCCCAGCGTGATGGGTATGTCCAGGGTCAAAATCCTCTGGCGGACGGACAGCAAGGCCGATCGCCAATAATCCAAAGCACTAAAAATGAGGACCGGCGCTGCCAACACCAGGCTCAGATATCCGAACAGTGCTTTGAAAGAGGGTCCGCTAAAGTTGTCGAGCCCCAGATAGGTCGGCAGGCTAAAGAGCATGATATTGCCAAACGCAAAGCCGGCTAACCCGATTTGCAACCATTGCTTTTTCTGGTTTGAGCTGGCCTTTGGCTTATCAAGCTGCCCCAGGTTGAGCTCGGGCTCGTAGCCGATCGAGACCAGCAAGCCCGCCAACTGGCTGAGTTGCACCTGGTCGGCTGCAAAGCTGATCGCCACTTCCCGCCGCGGGAAATTCACCTGCGACTGGCCTATCCCCGGGAGCAGTCGAAACAGGTTCTCCAGGAGCCACACGCAGGCGACGCAATGGATCGCCGGAATATGGAAGGTAAGGCGACTGGTCTTTCCGTCAGTGAAATCGAGGAGCCTTGCTTGAAGTCCAGGCTCATCAAGGAACGCCCAATGTTCGTGCGCCGACGCGGGTTGCACACGAACACCCGGGTGACGATTCAGCTCATAGAACTGCTCCAGTCCCCTTTCTCTCAACAGGTCGTGGACAAACCGACATCCCTGGCAGCAAAAAACCCTTTCCGCCGTGGCAATGACATCGTCCACGCAGGGCTCGCCACAATGAAAACACGCGATCCATTCGGAGGAACGGCTCCCGGCCGAAGCCCGGCTCACCACCGAAATACCAAGCGCGAGCCGAGCGAGTCGAGGCTCTGACGAGTCAATCGCAGTGTTATCGACGATGCCTTCCACTTCTCGTTTCGTTCAAGAACACAAAATATATCCGCACGCAGAGCAGCCTGCTTGCGAAGTGGAAGCGGTTACCAAACGCAAGCGCGCATGACTCACAATCATGCAAGTTTTATTATTGTGCATGTATCCAGAGCAATTAAAATAAGCAACACTATCCTTTGGTGTTATGTCAGAAGCGGGGCTTGTTTACTCACCATTCTTTGGCATTGATTTGGCAAATTTTGTTGTCTGCCCACTCCCCGCAATGGATTACACCCTCGATCGCAACGGCGAGCTCTCCCAAGCCGTGGAAGGTGGGCTGGAGAATATCGGGCTATCCGCCGGTGCTGTTTCCGGCAGCTTCGCTGGATGTCGAGGCTGAGCCCCGGATAAAAAAACCACAGGCCGGAGCGGCCTGTGGTTTCGCGCCATTAAGGCGTCGGAAGACGTGCCTGATTCGATTCAGTCCACGCTGATCTTCCGGGGCTTGACCCGTTCGGATTTCGGTAGCGTGAGCGTTAAGACGCCCTGCTCGATGCGAGCGGAGACGTTAACGGTGTCGATGGCAGGATCCAGCTCGAAGACACGCCGATAGTCGGCGTCGGTCGATTCACGGAATAGGGTTTCTCCGGGGAGCGCTTCTACGTGCCGATGACCGGTAATGGTAACCTCGTTACCTTCGAGTGTGATCTCCAGGCCATCCTTATTCACTCCCGGCAGTTCGGCTTCGAGCACATAGCCATCCTTGGTCTCGAAGATGTTGACTTCGGGAGAGACAAACGTGGCTGTCTGCTCAGGCGTGACGCGGGGTTCTTTCTGCAAAGTCGCTTTCATATGTTTTTCTTTCCGTTTCCTGGTTGTTCAATGTTTTCGATCAACTCACGTTTACGTCGATGTGCTTTGGTTTGGCCTCCTCGGCCTTGGGCAAGGTCACGCTGAGGATTCCGTCCTTGTACTGGGCATTGATCCGGTCGGCCGCCACGGGAGTGGGCAGGGTAACGGTCCGCTGGAACCGGCCAAAGAACCGTTCGGCACGGTAAACCTCAGCCTCCCTGAGTTTCTCGTCGCTCTTGCGCTCGCCGGCGATGCTCAGGCTGCCGTTATGCAGTAAGAGATCGATGTCTTCCTTGCGCATGCCCGGCAGCTCAGCGCGCACGTAGACGTTATCTTTATCTTCGTGAACGTCAAAGGCGGGCGTCCAACCGCTAAGCAATTGAGATGGACGGGTCAGTTCGGCCAAGGGAACCTCGAACAAGCGATCAATTTCATCGCGGAGGTTTGTGAGTCGTCCAAATCCGGTCCAGGTGGAGATTTCCGGTCGTTGCCATCTAGCTAAGTTATTCATAACGTAAAATTTCGTTTCGATGTTAAGTTTCTCAAACTTCGAGTCGCAGAATAGCTTGGTCCGTGCCAAGGAGAATGAACAAATTCACAACATTATTATATACAATATGTTATGATTTAGTTGTCGAATTTTGGAGACAGCGAATAGTGCCATTATGGCACACTTTTAAAAGAATAAAATGAGCCACTATGTGACAAATTGTCTCCCTTTCAATCCGGCAAAACCTCCGTGCGTCAACCGCAAAACTCCCCTCACCCTGGCCATCTCCCGTGGGGAGCGGGAGCGTTTTCGCGAGTAAATAGACAGGGAACAGCCTCGGCATCTACTGAATTTCGGATAGCCATCGACGCTATCCGCCCTCGCTAAGGGGCGAGCTGGACGGGTTACCGCGAGCGATCAGTCAAAGGCGTGGCCGGCTGAGCAAAGCACGTCGCGGACTTTATGTCGAACGAGCTCTTTGACTCGTGCGCGGGCCGGACCGAGGTATTTGCGCGGGTCAAATTCTTTGGGGTTTTCGGCAAAGGCCTTGCGAATGCCAGCGGTCATGGCCAAGCGGAGGTCGGTATCAATATTGACTTTGGTGCAACCGACCCGGCGGGCCACCTCGATATCGGCTTCCGAAACCCCGGCGGTGTCGGTACCCATTTTGCCGCCGTATTTGTTAATCTCTTCGACGAGGTCTTTAGGCACACTTGAAGCACCGTGGAGCACGAGTGGATAATCACCTAACCCGGCGTCCATCAGCGCCTTTTTGATGGCTTTGAGTCGTTCGAGGTCAAGGTGCTGTTCACCTTTGAATTTGTAAGCTCCGTGAGAATTGCCGATCGCCACGGCCAAAGAATCCACGCCGGACTGACGAACAAAATCAACCGCCTGTTGTGGGTTGGTGTAGTGGCCTTGCTGGGAGTAGCTTCCGCCTTCCTCGCCCTCATCGAACTGGGCTCCAACCAGGTGGCCCAATTCGCCTTCCACGACGCAGTTATGGTTGTGGGCGTATTCGACCACACGGCGGCAGAGTTCAACGTTTTTCTCGAACGACTCGTGACTGGCATCGATCATCACACTGGTAAACCCCTCGTCGATGCAGTCTTTGCACAATTCGAAGGTGTCGCCGTGATCCAGGTGAACGGCGATCGGAATCGTTGAAAGACTGACCGCGGCTTCGATGAGCTTTTTTAGATAAACGGAGTTGGCATAACTGCGAGCGCCCCTGGAAATCTGGAGCATGAAGGGAGCTTTCTCCTCCTCGCAAGCCTCGACGATAGCCTGAAGGAGTTCCATGTTGTTGACGTTGAACGCGCCGAGAGCGTATTTGCCCTTCAAAGCCTTCGCGAACAAGTCTTTGGTATGTGTGAGTGGCATAGGTTTCGTGTTCCAATCAATGAGTCAGTTCAGTCCAGGCCGAAGGGGGTCTGCGACCGAGGGCGCATATTAAGAGGCCGAACAGCTAAGGAAAGGTAAAAAAGCAGGCGGACGAACCTCACAGAGCAGATTCAGGGCCTTGGTGAAACCGGAGTGTTCTCAGACTCCAACCAAGCCCGCGACAACGGTGCGCGGCGAAGTGAACAGTTTTGGGGCGCTGTCGACACGCGGTAGAATATGATCTGTTCTACCTAAACGTCTTTGTCTTCGCCGGACAGCTTGCGATAGAGGGTGGCCAGGCTAACTCCGAGCAGGACCGCGGCTTTTTCCTTGTCGCCATCGCACTGCTGCAAGGCGCGGTTGAGATGAGATTGTTCCTGTTCGCGCATGAAAGTTTTTAGCAGGGCAATATTGGCAGCGGGACCAGGCGAGGGGTTGGCGTTGGACTCGGTTGATTCCTGGCAGCGGAGTGGGTAGAGAGCGGAAGCCGGGACAACCGGCAGAGCGACGGCGGTGTCGGGGTCTTTACTGGAGCCGCTCAGATGGACCGCTTCCAAGATGCTGGGAGGCAAGTCGATGGCCTGGATGATGTCGCCCTCGCAGAGCGCGGTCGCGCGTTCCACGGCATTTTCGAGCTCGCGCACATTGCCGGGCCAATCGTGAGCGCAGATCACGTCCATGGCCTGGCGCGTCATTTGGAAAGGGCGATCCGTGCGCGAACTGACTTTGTCCTTGAGGAAGTGAGCGATCAGCAGGGGAATATCGTCGCGCCGCTCGCGCAGGCTGGGCAACTGAATCGCGATGACGTTCAGGCGATAGTAGAGGTCCTCCCGGAAGGTGCCGTCCTTGATCTTTTTCTCGAGCGGTTCGTTGCAGGCGGCCAAAACGCGAACGTTGACGTAGACCGAAACGTTCTCGCCGACGCGGCGAACCTCGCGCTCCTGCAGAACCCGCAAGAGCCGGCTCTGAAGCATCGGCGACATCGAGCCCACTTCATCCAAAAAGATCGTGCCGCCATCGGCCTCCTGGAAGAGGCCCTTCTTATCGGTGATGGCGCCGGTGAAGGCGCCCCGACGGTGGCCAAAGAGCTCTGACTCGAGCAGGTTTTCCGGCAACGCGCTGCAATTAATGGGGACGAACGGAGCAAACTGGCGCCGGCTGTTGAAATGCAGTGCCCGAGCCACCAACTCCTTGCCGGTGCCGCTCTCGCCGAGGATGAGAATTGTGCTGTCGGTGTCGGCGACCCGCTCGATCATCTTGAAGACCTGTTGCATCTTAGGTGCGCTGCCGATGATCTGGCTAAACTGATATTTCTTTTTGAGCTGTTTCCGAAGATAAACCGTCTCGCTCAAAGCGGCGTTGTAGGAGAGGGCGCGCTGGACGCAGAGTTTGAACTCGTCGACCTTGAACGGCTTTTCCAAATAGTCGAACGCGCCCTGCTTCATGGCTTCCTTGGCCGTGTCAATGGTGCCGAACCCGGTGATGACAATCACGACGGCAGGAGGAATCGACTCCCGCGCCTTTTTGAGGATCTCCATGCCATGCGGGTTGGCCTTGTCGAGGTAAAGATCGGTAATGACCAACTCCGGAGCATGACTGGTCAGGGCGGCGGACGCGGCCTGAATGTTAGTGAAGGGGAATACCTCGTGTCCTTCCTGGCGCAGCATATCAGCAACCATCTGGACCATGGTCAATTCATCGTCCACCAAGAGGATCTTCGCCATTGCTACCGAGCGTAAATCAAAGGTTGACCAGCGAGCAAGTGACTTTTGAGCGTGGGATACGAGAAGTGCGCATCTGCGATTGTTCGTGGGAAGGAGCGCTGGATGATTCGGAGAGGAGGGTTGGGCGCGGCCCGAAGTTGGGTTTCGAGCAGGCGGGGCTTGAGTTCGGTCCGGCTGGCAATGACAGCGCGGGTTTGGTCGTTGCGGATTTGCTGCAACAGCGGTGCGACCCAGGCTTGCGCTTCGGGCGTGCCGCGACCACAAAGGTCGTTGGCCACGGCCCAAAGATGCTCCTGGGCATGATACAGGTCCAGCCGCTGGCGAGCGTCGGGGAAACGGTCCTTGGCGAGATTCCAAATCCAGAGGGCCCCCTCAGCGATAACCAGGACCCATTGAGCTCGGCCCAAGCCGCGGGCCAGGGCCTCGCGATCGAGCTGAGCGCTGAGGGCCTCGAGCCCCAGGCGCGTGGCGGCATAACCGCGCTGGGTCAGGACCGCCCGTTTGCCCTCAGTCTGGCCCCGGTGGTCCAGCCGGAAGACCGTGGCCAGATAGACCCAGTGCCTGCGATCGAACTTTTCGCCCGCCTCCCGCAGTGCTTTGGTGTTTCCCCAGTTGGCCGCTCGGTAGGAGCTACCCTTAAAGCGGTCGCATTGCACAAAGGTCTCCAAGAGATAAATCGGATGGCCGTATTTGGCCTGCCAGTCCCTACTGAGGCGGCGGGTAATCCGGGCCAGAACATGGCTGGCTAAATGCGCCACTCGCACCCAGGGCAAAATCAGAAAACGGGTATTGTTGGCGATCAGGTGAAGGTGTTGCGCCCGCACCGGACTCTCCCAACCAATACCGGATGCTCCGCCAGCAATCGGCGAACCTGCTGCACTTCCTCCACCCCGATTGGGCGGCCTTGAATAACCGGCCCTTCGCTCACGGGCCCAAGCTGACCGAAGGCTGGGCCGGAGGCCCGAACAAAATGAAACTGTTTTTTCGACCCCGACACCCACCGGGTTAAACCCCGCTCAGCCCCTCGGAAAAACCTAAGATGCGCACATACGAGAACCGGGCCGGTCTAAAGTTCCTGCCGCATCACGTTGGCCATCTGGAGCGCGGTCTGAGCGGCCTCAGCGCCGCGGTTATGCTTGCGGCCAAGGCACCGCGCGCGCGCTTGTGCTTCATTTTCAAGCAGCAGTACCTCGTGGATAATCGGCAGTTCATACCGCACCTGGATATCCATCAACGCTCGACTGACGGCTTCACCGATGTGCGCGGCATGAACTGTTTCTCCGCGCAGGATGACGCCCAAACAGATGATGGCCGACAGCGCGGCCCCAGGGGGAGCATCGGAGTTGCGCGCAGAAGCGCCCCGCGCAAGACGAGCTGCCACGACCGGAATCTCGTATGCGCCCGGCACACGTATGACCCGGATCTGTCCCGCTCCGGCGCGCTTTAGTTCGGCCCGGGCGGCCCGGAGCATCGCGTCCACATATTGGGTGTTGTACCGCGAGGCAATGATCGCAAAGCAGGCCCCGGAGACCTTGTGGCGCTTGGGGTTAACAGGTCTTAACATGGAGAGGGTTACGGCCCAAGGCCGTCACAATAAATGTCCCAGCTTTTTGCGCTTGGTTTCCAGGTAACGCGCATTATGTGGATTGGGCTTAACCTTGATCGGCACCTGCTCCACAATTTCGAGACCGTAGCCTTCCAGGCCAACCACTTTGCGAGGGTTGTTCGTGAGCAGACGAATCGTCTTCAGACCGAGGTCCGTGAGGATTTGGGCTCCTAAGCCATACTCGCGCAAATCCATGTCATAGCCGAGCTTTTGATTTGCTTCGACGGTATCGTAACCCTGTTCCTGAAGTTTGTAAGCCTTGATTTTCGGGCCCAGGCCGATGCCGCGGCCCTCTTGCCGCATATAAACGACTACTCCGCGCCCAGCTTCCGAGACCTGCCGCATGGCTTGATGCAGTTGCGGCCCGCAATCGCACCGCCGCGAGCCAAACACGTCTCCGGTCAAGCACTCGCTATGCACCCGAACCAGCACACCGGGTTTGCCGGCGACATCCCCGAAGACCAGCGCCAGGTGGTGCTGGGTGTCGATCTTCGATTGGTACAGGTAAAGCTCAAAATCACCGTACTCCGTCGGCATTTTCACCACTTCGATCCGTTCGACGAGCTTTTCGCGGGTGCGCCGAAACTCGATGAGGTCAGCGATGGTGCAGATCTTTAAGCGATGCCGTTTCGCAAACTTGATCAGCTCCGGCAAACGTGCCATCGAGCCATCATCGCTCATGATCTCGCAGATAACCCCGATCGACCGCCCACCCGCCAACCGCACCAGGTCCACCGCCGCTTCGGTATGACCAGCCCGCTGCAACACACCACCCGGCCTGGCTCGCAAAGGAAAGACGTGTCCCGGCTGGACCAGATCCTCCGGGACGGCGGTCGGTTGCGCCATCAGTCGAATAGTTTCAGCACGGTCGGCTGCGCTGATCCCGGTGGTAATGCCGTGGGCGGCATCCACGCTGATCTGGAAGTCGGTTTTGAAAGTCTCGCGGTTCTGGCGGACCATGCGTTCGATGCCGAGTTGCTGGAGCCGTTCAGAAGTGGTGGGCACACAAATCAGCCCTCGGCCGTGCTTGGCCATGAAATTCACCGCCTCGGGGGTGACAAACTGTGCCGCCATGATCAAGTCACCTTCGTTTTCACGGTCAGCGTCATCCACCACGATCACC
>JANXQE010000286.1 GCA_025356925.1 Limisphaerales bacterium
TCCTCCAGCGTCGCCGCATCGACGGTCTGCCCCAGGAAAAACCGCCTCCGCCCAAGACGTTGCACGCGGGCCTGGTCTCGCGCATAAAAATCATGGCGGACATGAACATTGCCGAGCGCTATATGCCGCAGGATGGTCATATTCAGATCAACCATCGCGGGAAACGGGTGGACATTCGGGTCGGCACCTTGCCGACCATTTACGGGGAGGGCATGGTTCTCCGGTTGTTGGAGAAGAACTCGAAGCTCCTGACTCCCCTGGAGCTTGGCCTGGAACCCGAACGCGCCGAACTGATGTGGAGACTGGTGGAAAAACCACACGGCCTTTTCCTGACGACGGGACCCACAGGCAGCGGCAAAACCACCACCCTCTACGCGATTTTGCAGGGGATTTATACCCCGGAGAAAAAAATACTCACGATTGAGGATCCGGTCGAATATGAGCTGCCCGGCGTGGCCCAGATCCCGGTTCGCCCAAGCCGAAATTTCAATTTTGCCAATGGCCTGCGAGCTATCCTGCGGCAGGATCCCGACGTGGTCATGGTCGGCGAAATTCGGGATTCCGAGACGGCCGAAATCGCCATACGCGCCGCCCTGACGGGGCACCAGGTGTTCAGCACGCTGCACACGAATGACTCGGTCGGCGCCGTGACTCGGTTGCTGGACATGGGAGTCGAAGCCTTCCTTATCTCGTCCTCGCTGGAGGGCGTCCTGGCTCAGAGACTGGTTCGCCGGCTTTGTCCGCAATGCAAAGCAGAGGCCACCGTCTCGCCCGCCGTCCGCGAGCGTGTTTCAGTTCTGGGCGGCCGCCCCATCGAAGGAATATTTTACCACGGCATCGGATGTGAAGAGTGCCGCGGCACTGGCTATCGCGGGCGGATCGGTATCTTTGAGTTGCTGGCCATCGAGGCAGAACTTCGTGAACTCATTCTGCAGAAGCGCTCGAATGCCGAGCTTAAGGCCATGGCCCGGAAGACCATGATGACGATGCACCAGGACGCCCTGCAAAAAGCAGCGGCTGGCACGACTTCGCTGGAAGAGATCCTCCGGGTTTCTTCGGGAGATTCGCTCGAGTGACGGCCTTCCGCTACCAGGCGATCGGGGGGAGCGGGGCGCCCGTGGCCGGCGTGATTGAAGCCGAGGACCGCAAGGCCGCCCTGCACCTCCTGGGCCAGCGGGGGTTGTTTCCTTCCAGCCTTGAAACTTCCGCTTTGCCAGCCGTCGTCACCGAGGCGCCTGCGGCTTCCGGCCAGGCTCGGTCCGCGCCCGGGATATTCGCAAAGCGAATTGGCCGGAAGGAGATCACCGCGTTTACGCGGGAGATGAGTGCTCTGCTCGGCGCTGCCATCCCCATCCCTCAAGCCTTAGATGGCCTGGCGGAGGAAGAAAACCCCGCACTGCGAGACGTGATCGTTCAAATCGCTGATTCGGTTCGCAAGGGCGCGGCGCTGTCCGCGGCACTCGAAGAGCAGCCCGCACTGTTTACCAAGCTCTACGTCAGCATGATCCGCGTTGGGGAGGAAGCTGGTGTTCTGCCGAGGGTGATGGCGGACCTGGCGGATTTGCTCGAGCATGAGGACGAGGTGCGTGGAGAAGTGGTTTCAGCGGTAGCCTACCCATTGTTTGTTCTGGGCTTCGGGCTGGTCACCGTAACGGTGCTCCTGACCTGGGTCATGCCCCGGCTTTTTGGGATGTTTGGCGAGATGCTCACCGTCCTCCCACTGCCGACGCTCATCCTGCTAAAGATTAGCGGGTTTTTGCACCGCTACTGGGTTGGGGTGTTGCTGGGGATTTCTGGCGTCGTTGCCGGCCTTTGGTACTACCTCCGCACAGCCGAAGGAGCTGAGCTCTGGGATCGGGCCAAGCTCAGATTGCCGGTCATGGGTTCGGTGTTTCGAGCGGCCGCTTTGAGCCGGTTCGCCCGAACCCTGGGCACGCTGGCCAAAAGCGGAGTGTCTCTCCTCCCGGCGTTGAAGATCGTAGAAAACACGATCGGCAACCGGGTCCTGGCGCGGCAAGTGGCGCGCGTCGCTGAGGAAACCCGCGGCGGCGACTCGCTCGCTGGCCCGTTGCGCAAGATGAACATTTTCCCTCGCACGGTCGTTCAAATGATCGATGTCGGCGAGGAGAGCGGCAAACTCGACGAGATGTTGCTGAAGGTGGCGGAAATCGAGGAACGCCACATGCGGGCACGAACGAAGACGTTGATTTCGCTCCTGGCGCCGGCACTGATTTTAGTGGTGGGAGCCCTGGTGGGCTTTATCGTCATCGCCTTATTGCTGCCTATCTTCAAGATGAGCAGCGCCGTTCACTAAGAGGAAAACACATGAACCTAGAGCTTAGAAGAGAACCAGCGTCACGCGCTTTTACGTTAATCGAGATCATGGTGGTGGTGATCATCCTGGGGGTGCTGGCGGCAACCGTCATCCCCAAGTTCATGACCACGACTCAGGAGGCCAAGGTCAGCGCCGCCAAGGCGCATGTAGCCGAATACGAATCGGCCCTCGAACGGTTGTACGTGCATATGGACCGTTATCCGACCACGGATGAGGGTTTGAAGTTGTTGGTGGAGCCGCCCACCGGCGACGACAAGAAATGGCGCGGGCCTTATGTCACGCAACTCCGCAGCGATCCCTGGGGACATCCGTATCAATATCGTTGCCCGGGGGTGCGTCATACCTCGGGCTTTGATGTCTGGTCCCGAGGCGCCGACGGCGCGGATGGCGGCGAGGGTAATGGAGCGGATATCGGTAATTGGGAATGAAGCGGTTTCTGAATATGTCTTGGTACCATGAAGCCAGGAGGAGTCCCTCGCCTGGTCCTCGCGAAGCGTTTTGGAGTGCGGCGGCTCTGGGCCGCTTTCGGTCGTGGGCGTCCGAAAAGCGCCAGCGCACTGGCTCACTCCAAAATTTGGGATTCACCCTGATCGAGCTGATGGTGGTGCTGCTGCTCATCGGGATCCTGAGCGCGATGATCCTGCCAGAAATGAAAGGCACCTTCGGCGATTCTTTGCTCCGTTCCTCGGGACGGCAATTGGTAAACGTTTTCAACCTCGCGTACAGCCGGGCGGTCAGCCTGAACCAAATTCATGTGGTCCGGCTGGAGGAAAAAACCGGGCATTACGTTGTTGAGAAACGGCTGCGCGGTCAGGGGAAACAAACCCAATTCGCACCGCTCAGGGACGTCACTGGCAGTTCGGGTGAGTTGGACAACCGAATCATGGTCGAAGTTCACAAACAGAGCGATGCTCCTCCGGAGGGCGCTGAACCTGAGTCAGGCCCGGCGGCTGAGTTGGACCGTCAGGGGCACGAGGAGGCGATCAGCTTTTATCCGGACGGCACCGCGGACTCGGCCGAGATCGTCCTCCGTGACCACGCTGGCTTCGGGCTGCGTTTGCGGCTCGACCCGATCACCGCTCGGGTGGAGATCCTCCAACTGGCGCACGAGTGATCGTTGATGGCTTTTTAAATGTTAATGGATACCATTGGCCGCAAGTTACGATGGTGCGCGGACAGCCTGGTCGGCCGCAACGCTCGGAATGTCCGTGCCTTTGAGAGTTTCACGGGCTGCGCTTTTGTCCCGCATCGCTCCGCGCCGGAACGTCCACTCGCCGCGGGCTTCTCGCTGGTGGAAATCATGGTTGCAGTCGTGGTGTTGGGGATCGCCCTGATCGGGATGGTTCAGGGAGTAACGACGGCGCTCAGTTCGAGCAAAGAATCAGAGTTGCAGACGGTGGCGGCTTTGTTCGCTGCGGGTCAGGTGGAAACGATTCGAGCCGAGGGGGACCTGCGCGACGGAACGACCGAAGGCGACTGTGGGGAGGGGTTGGCTCTCTATCGCTGGCGACAGACCATTGCCGCGGCCGGTATTGATGGGCTCCATGAAGCCGCGGTAGTTGTGGAAAATGCCAAGTCCGGCAAAGCCATTTACGAAGTCAAAACCTTGCTCTTCGAGGTCCCTGATGACTCCCGGGGAAAGTCATCCAACCCTAAGCGGGACAAGGACTCTCAACGCCGGAGGACTGGGGCAAGATGAATTGCGAACCAAGAAGCCCGTCCCCATTTTGCTCCGCGATACTCCAATGTGCTTGCGGCTCTCGTTTGCTGCCGAAGTACTCGCCGCCTTGGGTTTCGGATTTCGGATTTCGGGTTTCTTTCGGCCTTCGGCCTTCGGCCTTCGGATTTCCGGCCCGGCCGGCCGCATTCACCCTGATCGAAATGATGATCAGCGCCGGCTTGATGTCGTTGATCCTGGTGAGCGCCTATCTCTGTTTGCACGCGGCGCTTGCCAGCCAAAAACTGATCGAACCGCGAGTTGAAGTGTTGCAGAGCGCGCGTGTCGCGATGGCTCTAATCACTGCGGACCTGCGTTGCGCTTGTCCGTTGTCCAAGGATTTCGATTTATTGGGCACGCATCGGATGTCGGGCGAGAGCGAATCGGACAGCCTGGATTTTGCCACCCATAACTACACTCCCCGCGGCGCCCGCGAGGGGGATTTCTGCGAGGTCAGCCTGTTCCTGGACAAGAATCCACGTTCGGGCCAGCTCAGTTTATGGCGTCGGCGCAAACCGCGGATCTCGACGGATCCGCTGTCCGGCGGACGCCGGGAAGAACTCGCCAAGGGCGTTCTGGGCTTACGTTTTGAATTTTCCGATGGGCTAGACTGGTATGAGAGTTGGGGTGACGTCGAAGGCCGTGGCAAGGAGCAATTTTCTTTGCGCTCTCGGGCCAATCTATCCGGGATGCCCGAAGCGGTTCGCATCACCCTCCGGCTCGACCCGAACCCGCGCCAAAAATTACCCGACGGGCAGGAACCCGGCACCAACGAACCCCCGCTGGTTTTCCGTACGGTGGCCCGGCTGAACCTGGCAGACAGCGCCAAAACAGGTCCATCGTCCGGTGCCTCCACCAACGCTGCTCCCGATAGCGGCGCTTCCGGTCAACCCTCCGGCCCGCCGCCAGGAGGCAACCAATGAGCGTGCCTGTCTTGCCACCCTGCCGGCGCGCGGACCTTCCTGTCCGCAGCGGGGCCAGAAGTTTTCGTGGTGCCGAGAATTCCGCGGGCTCCGTGTTGGTTGGTGTGCTCTGGTGCCTGGCTTTGCTCTCGGTCGTGGTGATTGGGGTGCTGCACACCGCCCGGATGGACCTGCTCGTCGTGAAGAATTATGGCGACCGCATCCAGGCTCATTACCTCGCTTTGGCTGGAATCGAGAAAGCCAAAGCGTTGCTCTACCAGGATGCCCGCCAGCGCAGCCGCAGCGCTCGCAATCACTCCGGCGGCCTGTCCGACTCCGCCGAGCAGTTCCGTGATGTTCGCTTTGGGCGCGGCCAATTCCGGGTGTTTCACCGGGGCCGGCCGGATGAAGGTGGCGGGATCCTTTATGGCGTGAGTGACGAGGAAAGCCGGCTCAACGTCAAC
>JANXQE010000331.1 GCA_025356925.1 Limisphaerales bacterium
GAAGCCGCCTGGCGCGAAGCGCAGACTGGCGGTTGCCAGGGCGGTTTATGGATGGAACTGGCCCGGCTGCGCGAAAAACAATTTCCGGCTGACGTTGTCCCGATCTTTCAGAAGCAGGTGGACACGCTCGTCAACCAGAAGAACAACGGCAGCTATGCCGAAGCCGTGAAACTCCTCGGCAAAATCCGCGACCTGATGACGCGTCTAAAACAAGGCGATCAATTCGCCGCTTATCTCGTCACCGTCCGCGCCACGCACAAACCAAAACGGAACTTCATCAAGCTGGCGGCACGGCTCTGATCTTGTGTAGGGATGTACTGCAAGCCGCCGCGCACAGTTTCACACCTCATCGTTTCCGTCTTGGAGATAAATAATTGGCGTCGGCTGGATTGGATTTGCCGGCGCCTGACGTGCCAACAGCGCAGAAACTAGAGAACTCGCGACACCGCCGACAGTTGAATTCAAGTCCGCCCGTCAGTAATTGGGAGATCCTGGGCCGAACACGTGTTCGGAAATGGAACTCTTTGGCCCCAATTGGCTTCATTTCCAGCACTGGCGGGTACAAAAAGCAGATACAAATGCCTTGCCACCCCCGGTTGGCAACCCCCGCGGTTTGACTTGGGTCCGGTTCGGGGAACTTGGGTCCCGCTCTTTGTGCCGGTGAAAGGGACCGATGGCATCGAGGGGGCGATTGGGTCCTGCTGCGAGCAATTGGAGGCAGAGGCCGGCATCTCTGTGTCCCCAGAGATGCTCCACCCCAGGGCGTTTGGCTGGCAGGCTCATAAAACGGGACTGGCGTTGAGGATGAGCCAAAGGGCTTGATGCGGATGGCGGTGGTAGTGTTCGAAGAACTGTGTCAAGGGCTGCCCTGGCTCAACGGGGATAAGGGCCAAAAGGACGTTGCGGGTGAGGGCGAGATTGAGCGCGGCGTTGGGTTTGCGATGGCGGTGCCGGTCTTCCTGCCAGGGGCTGGCGTCCCGTTTGTAATGATTGCGGTTTTCCACGGACCAATGCTGGCGGGCGGCATTGGTGGAGCGGGACTTCTCGTGGGTGCCGAGGCTGGAAAGGAAGAACCGGGTGTGTGATTTCTGAGGCAGAAGCAGATTCTTTTTCTCCGACCAGTCGCGCTGAACCGTCAGGGCCGAGCGGGCGCCCGGCAGGCCGGCGCTGATTGGGGAAATGGCGGTGAGAGCACCGCGACGCAAGTCCAAGCGCCCGTGCTCGCCTTCCTGGCTTAGTACAAAAGGGGGGTTCCCTTGAGGGCCTGTGCCGCAGCGGCCAGACGTTTGGAGGTGTTTGCCTTGGTGCCGATCAGGTAGTCGCCGCCTTTTTCCACGATGACGCGCGCCGTGTCTGCCTTGTTGTGGAGCGGATCGGCGGTGACCAGCGCATTGGCTAGTTGGACCTGGGGATGGGCCAGCAGCGCCCGGCCCTCGGAGACTTCGCAATCCTCCTTCTTGCCGCGGGCCACCGTCATGGCGACGGGCCGTCCGTCCTCGTGCCGGCACAGGGTGATGATCATGCCGCAGCGTCCATTGCCTACGCTCTTGCCATCCAAGGCGAGGCTGCGAGGCAGCAGCCCGGCATGGGTCTGCAAAAAGGCAGTCAGAGCTTGGGCATAAGCCACGGGATCAATGGCTCCCACCAAGTCGTTGAGCGCATCGTACCCGGGCATCGTGAGCCGCCCGCTTTGCTTATCCCGCACGCAGAGCCCGAGGGCTGCTCGCTGGCTCTGGGACAGGCAGGCTACCTTCCTCCAGATGTCGAGCACGTCGCGCGCTCCCATCAGCAGTCCCAGAGCGATCAACCCGAGCATGGCCGCCAGCGGGTGGCGGCGGCTGGTGGCGCTGCGCGGGTCTGCCACTCGCCGAAAAGCCTCCCGCAGGCTGCCTAGTTGGCTGACTTTGAGCGGGCTGCGCACCCCGCCTCCCTCACCCTCGGCTCCCTGGCAGGCTGCGGGCAACTCCCGCGCGCACATCAACGCGCAGGCCTTGGGGGCTAGTTCCTTAAGCCAGAGTTTTTTGGGTCGTCCATTGGGAACGTAAAAATCGGTGTGGTCTTGGGAGTAGCCTTTGCTCAGCCCGGCCTGCTCCCAGTTGGTCGCCTTGTAAACGGTGCCGGCGTGACTCTCCGGGTCGCTAAAACTCTCGGCCAGCAGCGGCCGATAACGGTGCTGGCTTTCCCACTGGCTGACTAATTCACGCAACCCAGCCCCCAAACACTGGCTGGCCAGATTGGGCCGCCGGGTCGCTTCCAAAACCAAAAAACGCCGCAACTGAACCACCAGCTTTAAACGCTTGGAGCGCGTCACCGCATCCCAGCCCACTGTTTCATCCCGCGCCTTCAAATGCCACGCTGCAGCGCACCACACGAGCACCGCTACCAATCTACCGTCCTCCTTGACCAACTGACAGAGCCGATCCCCGGCTTCACGTCCCGTCCCCAGCCCGTGCTCCCGTCTGAGGGCCGTCTTGGCTTGCCGCCATTCTGCGGCCGAATGCGCGACTTTCACTTCGATGGCCTTAGGAGGCCCCGATCTAAACTCGGGGCGAGGTTCATGCTTTTTCACCACCTTATTCCAACATTTCCCTAGCCTTTTGTCTAGCGATTTCTTTTTCCCCCATTCTATGGGCTTCCCGTTCCTGCCAGCCAAACGCCCTGTGCTCCACCCCTCACTTAATTTTTGCCAGTTGCACAGCTTCGTAATCCGCGTCGTTAGAGCAAAAAACCTCGGTGTAGGTGTCCAGGATTAATTTTCCTCCGTCTTGATGCCCCTGCCACTTCGATATGAGCTTGTAATCCACACCCGATTGCCACAGCCGACGGATGAGCCCCTGGCGGATATTGCGCTGAGTAAAATTCCTCAAGTTCAATCGCCGACACGCCGCCGCCAACGCCTTCTTTGCGTTCTTGAGCTTGAAGAGTTTGGTTTGGGCATTCGCACCAGGTCCCAGCTTCGCCTCCAATTTTTCCAACAGAGGTTTCAAGTGATTATACATGGGCACATAAAAGACCGCTTGGGTTTTGTGCCGCCGGAACCACAGCACCTTGCGCTCCCAGTCCAGATCACCTTTGGTGATCGATGCCGCTTCCGCTTGCCCAACTCCGGCCTCACCCAGGAATTGAACAAAATCAGCGCTCTCCTCAGCCGCTGGGTTATACGGTTGGGCGCGGATGTCTGCCACGATGCGGTAAAACTCGCCCAAGGTTGGCACGTGGCGGATGGGCTTTTGCGGCCTCTTCCATTTGGTGCGCACGCCATTAAAGGGCGAATCGGCGATCCGCCTGTCGGTCACGGCGATCTCAAACAATTGCCTCAGGAAGCTAGCGTAGCGGTTATACGTAGTGTTCTTAATACGCAGCTCATGCTGGGACAACCACTCGTTGAGATGCGATGGGTTGATCTCGCCCACGGGCATCTCCAACCCATGGCGCCAAGTTTTTCTGAACCTCTTGACCAGGGAGCGATTGGTTGCCAGCGTTTTTGGCGCTCGGCCGCCATGGCAAGCCAAAAACCTCTGCAGCAGCCCCACCAGGCTAAGTTTAGCCGCGTGGATGTCGACGGTTTGCAACTCCGCAATCCATTGTTTGAGTTTCCTCTCGGCTACCTTCCGGTCCGTTGTTCGCAGGCTGAGTTCTTTACGCCGGCCTACGATTTTTTTTATTCCATAATAATTCCCATTGACCGCATGGCGGTAAAGACAGGGCACACTGGGGATTTTGACCAGGAGCTGTCGGGTGCTTCGCTGCTTTTCACCTCGCTGTTTTGGCTCGGGCTGAGCCGTTATCCTACCATCCATAAGGAACTCCGATACAACAATTTTACGAACTTAGGGCGAGGATTTTGCGGCTTGGTGCCGGAAGATATTCGAGCAAGTGAGGGCGGCCCCGGATTTTTTTCGTCGCCGCGTCCTTAGGCGAGGATTTGGGCAACTTCTTCAGACAATGGCGGGTTCGCTCTTCCAAATCGGACCAATATCGCCCGCTTGCTTTGGCGCAGTTATTTCTTCATAAGGTCAAGTACGGCGGCTGACATGGCGAGCACGCCGGTACGAATTGTGGGCGAGGCCACCGGCGCGAAAAGCGCGGAATGGAGCCCCGGCACGGGGATGCCGGTTCGTTGGCTCTCGGCAAGCTTTCCCGGATCGGAAAAGGGTCCCGGAAAGATCACACTGACCTGAGTGGCGGGTTGAAGGTCGGGCAACTCAGGCGCGTCTTCGCCGGGGCTAACCGGGTTCGGAACCCACCTTTTCAAACTCCTCATGGAACATTTCCCCGGCTTGGTCATCATACCTATTAACTGAGATCGATGCTTGAGCCGGATCAATAACGCCGAAATAGAACGGCAACACCATGACTATGATATCAAAAATGAGTTCAATCCGCCTCTCCCTGGTGGTCGCCGCTGGCTTGGCGCCAGCCGCCATCTCGAGCCATGCGCAGAGCGCCACGGCCACAATTTCCGGAGCGGCGGCCAGTTCTCATTCAACTATAGCGCGAACGTTGGTCTCACGTACGTGGTCCAGAAGTCTTCCGACCTGGTCAATTGGTCGCCGATTTTCACCAACGTCGCCTCCAGCAATCCAGTTCATTTTACGAACAATTTGCCGCTGAGCCGCGTCGATTATTACCGGGTCGCCCGCCTGCCAAACCCTTGATGCGATATTCCGCCATCAAAGACCGGCAGCGGCTTGGCTGGTTGACGTTGGCCCTGGCTCTTGCCGGCGCGATTGTTTTAGTCAATTCCTGTTCCACGGAGGAAAAGACGATTAATGCGACGCCGTTGATCCCGGGCGCGCATGAAGTCGGCAACCGGGCTTGTCTGGATTGTCACGCACCCATAGTCCGGCGCTTCCCGTCCAGCCCCCACGCCCGCGTTCATCTCGCCAGTTTGGGGAAGGACGGCGATACCGGGTGTGAATCGTGTCACGGACCCGGCAGCAAACACATTGAAGCGGGCGGCGGCGCCAAATTCATCATCAACCCCGGCAAGGATCCGGCCGCATGCCTGCAATGCCATTTGGCAACCAGGAGCGAATTTGAATCCCTGCACCATCATCCGGTGCTGGAAGGCCGGCTGAATTGCGTCCAGTGCCATGATCCCCACGGCAGCGACATCTTCAAGCCGGCGGGCGGACTGGCGATGTCTCGCCTGTACGAAAGCTGCGCACAATGTCATCGGGAGCAAACC
>JANXQE010000318.1 GCA_025356925.1 Limisphaerales bacterium
TGGTCACCCTGACCGGCACCACCAAAAACGCGGCTGACAAGGCCCGCGTCACTAAATTGGCTACGGATGTCAACGGCGTCGGCAGCGTGATCAACAAAATGACACTTCAGGCGGCTGTCTCGACGAGCCATCCGCCACTTCTGCCGCCGCAAAACCTGAGGATCGTAAGTCAATAAGAACAGGGAAACGGTGCGCAGATTTAAGTGAAAGCCTCTTTTTCAGGTGCTCTCCCGGCACGACGCAGGAAGCTCGCGCTGTGGGCGGCGGCCGGCTTTTTGTTCTACACGGTGTCGGGCTTCGTCCTTTTGCCTCCCCTCGCGCGGGTGATCGCGGAGAAGCGGTTGTCAAAACAACTCGACCGGCCGGTCACCATTCAGAAGCTCCGGCTGAATCCGTATAACCTCTCAGCTTCAATCCGCGGCTTGTTGATAACCGACAAGTCGGGTGCGCCGGTGGTCGCGTGGGATGAAGTGTATGTGAATTTCCAGCTCGCTTCCCTGTTTACTCATGCCTGGGTGTTCAAGGAGGTTAGCCTGTCCCGGCCGTTCGTGCGCGTACAGCTCAACAAGGATTACACGCTCAATGTTTCGGACATAGTCGCCAGGCTCTCGGCGGATATCACCTCGAAATCCATTGAACCCGCTAAACCCACTCTTTGGAGAATAGATCTGCTGCGGCTCGCCGGCGGCAAGGTGGCTTTCACCGATTTGACGCCCCGGATGCCTTTCCAACGCACCGTCGGCCCTCTGGAGCTGACCGTCACCAATTTCCAAACAGACCCTGACCACAAAAATGTCTTCGCGCTTTCGGGTCTCTCTGATGGCGGAGAACGGTTCTCATGGAATGGTTCATTTTATCTCGCTCCCCTTCGGTCCGAAGGGGAAGTGTCAGTGAGCGGGTTTGCCCTCACCACCTACGCGCCGCTTTACCAGGACTTGTTCCGCTTCCAAATCAAAGATGGCATCATCGGCCTTCATTCCGCCTACCGCTATGAACGGAGCGCGGCGATCAATCTTCTGGCGGTAACGAACGCGATGTTCGAGCTCAAATCCCTGGAGATGGTAGAAAAGGACACGGGCCAGCCGGCGGTCAAGGTTTCTAATTTCGCTGTCACTGGCGGGAGCGTGGACGCGATGGCTCGCCAGGCTGAGGTCGACACCATGACCGTGACCAGCGGCCGGTTCGTCCTGCGCCGCAACCAGGACACCTCCGTAAATGCCGTCGAATTATTAAAGCCAGCCGATTCCGCGCCGCCCGCGCCCGGCGGGGTTTTACTGCTGCTCCGCGCGATGACCAATTTGGTTGCGCTTTTGCTCGATTCTACCAATCTCGCAAACGGCGCCATCCGCGAACTCAACCTCACGAATTGCGCGCTGCATCTGGAAGATCTGGTGAATTCAGAACCGGTGCGGCTCGACTTGGAGGACATCGCGGTTCAAGCGAAGAATGTTTCTAATCGCGCCGGCACAAACATGACAGCTAAAGTTTCCTTGCGCTGGGACACCAACGGCACGGTCAGGGCGGATATTAAGGCGGGTCTCTCGCCCAGCAGCGCGGAGGTGGTCCTGGCCCTGGATGAATTGAACCTGCTCCCGCTGGCTCCTTACCTCGATCCTTACCTGAATATCCTCGTGCTGGGCAGCAAGCTCGGGCTGGCCGGCACGGTCCGATTGAAGAGCGCCAGAGATGAGTTGCCTGAAGTCCGATTCCAGGGAAACGCGTGGTTGGACAGATTTTCCATCGCCGGGGGCACCGCGAACGAGGGCTTGCTCCAATGGGAGTCGGCGCGCCTGTCCGGCATCGAAGCCAATCTCAATCCTCTAGTCGTTTCAGTGACCAACGCGACCCTGAACGATGTGTTTGCCCGGCTAATCATTGAGACTAACCGCACCCTCAATCTCATGAGCGCGTTGCGCCGGGGTGGCACCAACGCTGCCGCAACGCTGCCGGCGACTAATGCGGTGGCCGCGGCGTGGCCCAGGATTTCGCTGGCATCGTTGGTCCTCTCTAATGCCAATATCCATTTCATCGATCGCTCGCTTCGCCCCACCGTTAACATTACCCTGGAGCAGCTCAAGGGTAACATTTCCATGCTGGCTTCCGATGATCCGCAGCAGGCGGATGTCCAACTCCAAGGCACCGTCGATAAAACCGCGCGGGCTGAAATCACGGGAAAAATCAATCCTTGGGATTCAAAGCAGCCGTTGGATTTGAAGGTTTTGCTGCAAAGCATGGACTTGCTGCCGGAAGACCCTTATGCGCGCAAATATCTCGGCTACGGTTTGAAGAAAGGCAAATTGAGCGCGCAGCTCGCCTATCAGGTTAGCGAACGAAAACTTAAATCAGAGAACCATCTCACACTGGATCAACTCACGCTCGGTCAAAAAGTAGAGAGCGCCGATGCCACCAGTCTGCCGGTGCGTTTGGCCATTGCGCTCCTCAAAGACCGCGACGGCAGGATTTCCATGGACCTCCCGGTTAGTGGCAACCTGGACGATCCGCAATTCAACCTGGGCGGTGTGGTGTATCGCGCGCTCGAGACGGTGCTAACCAGGATTATCACTTCGCCATTTTCAGCGCTGGGCTCGTTCTTCGGGGGAAAGGGCGAGGGACTGCGCTTCCAGGAGTTTCAGCCGGGCTCGACCAATCTGCTGCCCGCCGCCACCGCTAAATTGGACGCGTTGGCCACGGCTCTGTACGCGCGTCCGGATTTAGAGTTAGAGATCGAGGGCAGCGTGGACCCGGTGGCAGACCTCGAGGCCTTGCGCCGCGAGAAAATCAACCGGCAATTGCCGCTGCAAAACTGGAATCCCGCGGCGAATCTCTTCCTGGCCGCAACCGATGCCACTATCACCAAAACCGCACCTACCCGAGCCTTCCGGGAAGCGGTATCTCTTGGAAAAGGCGCCGCCACCCTTAGGAGCCCAAGAGCCTACTCCCCCACTATCCCCGTCAAATACGCGGTCACCGAAAACGGTCTGGTGGTCAAGTCCTCAAACGCTTCCGGCGATGTCAAAGGCGCAACTGCCCTGATGCCTGGACCCGCGCCTGCTGCAGGCTCCGGTGATCCGGACCGGGAACATAAGCGCTTGGCAGCGGTGGAAATGGCACCGGATGCGCTACCAACGCTGGCGAGCGAGCGAGCCAAAAACGTGAAGGCATATCTTCTCCGAACCGGGAAGGTTGAACCGCGAAGAATCACGGAGTCCGCCCGAGGTGCCAGTTCCAGCGGCAGCCGCGTGTACGTGTGGCTGCAATGAAGCGACGATGAGCACTCAGCTCCCGGCATACTTCGTCCTTTGGGTGAACTGTAAATTCAAAACTGGCCGGAGGTTAATCGCGAGTGGAAACTGAAACCCTAAAAGCAACCTGGTCGGAGGCAAGGTTTCTCACCCCGGGAGCGTCGATCCGGGCCAATGGAACGCGGATTACTTGCACGGTTTCGTTTTGGCGCTCTTCAGGTTTGGCAAAAACTTCTTCTGGGTACGATGGGGGGAATCCCTAACCGGACGGACGTTACCAGCTGAGTTAGAATTCCAAGCAGAATCTTTGGAAAGCCGCGTTTCGAATTCGGAGATTTTGATGTATGCGATTATTGATTCGCGATCGGCAATCAGAAACTTATCTAATCGGCGACGGACGATGGACCAAGCTCCTGAAGGAAGCACGGGACTTTGGCGCAGGGGGAGTTCAAACCGGAAATCTCCAAACTCCTCAAAGCATCGCCGATGAAGGAAACGCCTATCTTCCGGCATACTTCGATGGATTCCGTATCCGGTCGAGCCGTTCGGTTTCAAACTCGTCTCGCGCGATCCGTTGCCGCCTTTGCTCCTGCGCGATCGCGATGGTCCTCGGCAGAAGCCAGGCTCGTTTGACCAAGTTAACAATCGTCAACCAGATAACCTTAACTAGATACATAAACTCAAAGGTTGGATCGATGCGATCCACAATTTTG
>JANXQE010000359.1 GCA_025356925.1 Limisphaerales bacterium
AAGTCTTCACCATTGACTCTTAACAAGGTGAAATCGCGCCGCAACTGGGCTGCGATCGCGGTCGAGCTATACACCTGCCGCGCATAGCAGAAGGTCAGCAGGGCGAGCACTTTCCTTCCCTCCAGCGCCGGGCCGGCATCCGCTCCGGCCAGTGATTTAAGGGATGTTGCATCTACCTGTCCGGCAGCCAGTTCTACCGCTTGGGCAAGCGAGCGTGCCGGCCGATGCCGCGGCTCTGAGGAGGCTTGCGAGTACCGCGCCGCGAATCTCGCGTCATTTCCTAAGCTTACAGTTGTCATAAAAATGCCTTTCTTCGATTTGTGGTTTGGTGTCTCGAGGCGATACGGGCGGCTGGGCAGAATCTTTCAACAAATTTTGTTTTTTCTTGCGCAAGAAATGTTAAGCCGACGCGTATCCCTCTCAGAGCCCGGCAAACACTGGGTGCTAAATAAGTTTTGCTTGGGTTATTCGTAAATCCGGACCTGGTTGGGAACGCCGGGTTACATGCCTCCGCCGCCTGAGCCTCCGGGCACGCCCCAAGCGGACATTTACGCCCTGGGCATTGTTTTGTACGTGATTTTTACGGGATGTGAACCGGACCGGTTTCCGGATGTCGCTACTACGCTCGTGGAGACTGCCAACCCTGCCGATTTCATGCGTGTTAACGCGGTCATCCTCAGGGCCTGCCAGCCCGATTTGGCAAAACGCTTTGCCTCGGCAAAGGAAATGGCCGAGGCGCTGCGTGAAGTGCAATCCGCTCTCGCACGCGAGATGCCCGAGGGGCTGACTTGATACGCTGCAGTCGCCCATTGGCGTTTGACGCCGGGGGAGCGAGTGGCATCCACGTCTCACCACCCAGCAACCTGTCACCGTTGACCCAGACGATTTCTGCGGCAGGGGTTCCCGGGTCGGCTCGCGCGAGCGAGGTGCGTGCCTGTTCCAATTCGGGCTTCTTCGCATTCCTGAGCGGTTGCCGAGATTTCAGCCTCATCTCGCGCTGCTGCCTCGGCGTTGACTTCGACGGGGTCCGCATTCATATTCGCGTTATGGATTTCGACATATCGAACCTCCTCGAGCACTGGGAATATCAGCCCGGACAGGTCGTCGTTCGGAAGTTCAAGGGCAAGGACGGACAGGAGCGGATCCAACTCCGAGTGGATCTGGGCTTGCTCCAGATGAACATCGAAGGCCGGCCCGATGGCAAGCGTCCCTTTGGCTTTGTCTCCCTGCTTGAATACCACCAGTCCCGACTGTACAAGCACGTGGCTGCCCACGAAGGCCGCGACGAGGGTTTCGTTTTAAAACCCGAGGAATGTGCCAAACTGCAGCTCGAAGCTCTCCAGTACCATCACCGCTATATCTGCTTGCTGCAGCTTGAAGACTATGCCGGCGTAATCCGGGATGCGGAACGGAACCTGGCGGTGTTCGAGTTTGTGGAAAAGCACGCGGAATCGGAAGAGTTGGCGTGGTCGTTGCGCCAGTTTCAGCCGCAGTTGCTGATGATTTTAACCCGCGCCCGCGGGGCCCAGGCGCTCAAGAGCGATGATTACACCCAGGCCTTGCGGCTGATTGACGAAGGCTTGGAACAGATCCGGGCTTTTTACCGCGAGCACGCTAACGCCGAAGCCGCCGAACAGAGCAGCGAAGTCCTCTCGCTCGAGGATTGGCTTGAGGAAGTCCGCGAACGACGGCCCTTGTCGCAGCGCGAACGGCTTGAGCGCGCGCTGAACGAGGCGGTCAAAAGCGAGAATTACGAAAAGGCGGCGCAGGTCAGGGACGAGTTGCGGAACCTAAAGTCCACGGAATGATCTTCCCGGCGTGGCGGCGTTTCCCCGGCGCGCGGACATTCCCGTCCGCAGCGATCTCCGGCCGTCTCGCCGCCCAGCGCGCATCCGACGACGGCAGGAACAGCCGCGATGCTGTGGAGGTTTTGTCCAATTGCCTCGGCCAAGCTGCAGTCCCAAAGGGACGACCGACAATAGCCCAGCGATTTATCGCTGGGGCCAAGCCGGCGGTCGTGGCGAGTCCCGTCAGGGACGGAAGAACCGACACTGCGAGAACGAGCTCTGCCCGAGCATTTCTGCCGTCCCTGCCGGGACTTGGGACGACCCCGTTCCAACCACCCACCGTTGAAACGGTGGGCTACTTTCTTTCGCCCTAAGGGCTTGGCACAGGACGATGAAAAACAGCGTGCTCACCGAGTGGGG
>JANXQE010000407.1 GCA_025356925.1 Limisphaerales bacterium
TATCGGGTTCAACACGTTACGGGCGATCACATCCCGGTCGTTTATACCGACCCGATCAAGCTCAGCGAGGTAGCGCGGAAACCGTCCACGAAGGTGATTCAGGGGGATTGGCACTGGCCTGGCAACCGCCCGCGCAGCAGCGCAACGACCTCCTGGCACGGGTCGGTCGGCAAGCGCACCGAAAATATGCTTTTTGGCGATGGCCACGTGGAATCCTATGTCTTCCCAGACGCGATGGACGGATGGGGTTACACGCCAATAGACCCCAAATACTTGTGGTGATAAGCATAATCCGCCGTCGCTGAAGCTAGGGCGGGACAAGCCTCGGGTCCGCATGAGGGGCTTCCGGTCAGATTATGGGCAGCAGGGTTAAAGTGCGGGTTCTGCTGGCTGTAACGCATCTCGAGGTACCGAGGTGGCGGGGATAGGACGAATTTGGCGGCGCCGGACCCGGGGAACGAATCGCCAATCGCCAATCGCCAATCGCCGGTGGACGGCGCGGTCAGGACATCGGGAACAGAGGGACCTTAATACGCGCCTGGAATTGTTTAGGCGGCGTGATGCAGGGCGCGCTTTTTCTTGAAACCCTTCATTGGAGGCTGGTTTTTGTGTGGAGGTGTGGGTTATTAACTTTTCAGTTATGAACCGAAACTCAACTACTCCCTTTTTGGCGCGCGAAACTATGTCGCTCCGGGTTCAGTGTAAATGGATCACAAACACCGGGATGTTAATCGGGCTGGGCCTTACGTTCTACACGGGCGGACTCTTCGCGGCGGACATGTCGGGCGACTGGGAAATGGGTCAGGCCCGCTACAAATCGCCGCTCCCGCGCACTGCACCCACGACTTCCTCCTTGCCAACCCGGTTGGCGTTTTTCACCTTTGACACCATGCAATCATATGAAGTACTGCGCGAGGTCTTCCAGGAATGCAGCCCCAAACAGGTGGCGTCCGAGCTTGGCCTCTCCCTGTCGATGATCTACAAATGGGCCGAACCCCCGGACCAGGCAGCCGGCAGCGGCAGCACTAATCCCCTGGATCGCATCGACGCCCTGCTTCGGTGCAGCAATGACCGGCGGTTGGTCCAGTGGATATGTCAGCGAGCGGGCGGGTTCTTCGTGCTGAACCCGAAAACCTCCAAGCCGCATCCCTCTTTCCTGATCCCGGCCACCAATGAAATTGTTCAAGAGTTCGCCGACCTGCTCGCGGTCGTCGCGGCGGCAGCGACGGACAACCAGATCACTTCAGCCGAGGCCAGGCAGATCCGTGCGCGCTGGGAAAAACTCAAGGCGGTGACTGAGAGCTTTGTGGCGTGTTGTGAGGAAGGCAATTTCTTGCCGTTGAAAGCGAAGCAAGCCGAGATCGAATCACTGAAGCGCTAGCCTAACTCAGGGGCAGGCTACTGAGCTTGGTCGTCAGAGTGGCAGTTCGGCCTGGTGGAAGAGTGATCACGTTCGAGGAGACGTTGCCGGATTCCACGCACACCATTCGCTGGTATTCATCATTACCGAAGTCAGGCATTTGCTGCGATTTCGCAATCCATGGATTCCAAACGACCGTCGAGTTGGAGCCTTGTTTCTCGATGCGGATCTTGCGCCCCAAGCGCGGATCGTGAATCTCCACAACCCCAGTGGTATTGAGGTAGGTCCGATCCACCTCCGATGAAACGCGGATTGCGTCGTTGGGTTCGGTTCGCTGCGCGAAATCAGCCGCTTTGTCCAGGTAGGAAACGCCTTGGAGACCGTGGATCGAAATGGCCGTGATATCGCCGACCTCGAAGTAGGTATGAAAGCAGTTCTCGAAGATCAAGGGTTCGTCCGTCGCCTGGTTGGAAACGATGAGTTGAAGCAGCAACGATTCACTCACCGTGATGACGTAATCGGCAGTGAACGGAGGGAAAGACGATGCTTCGGGACAGTCCGGCAAACGAAACCGGACGCTGACGCTGCCATCCGGGGCGGGGGCAAATTCTTTGAGTTCCCAGGTTTTGACCCGGGCGAACCCGTGGCTGCCCATGCCTTCGCGCATGCCGAACCAGGGGAAGATGACCGGTATGCCGCCCCGGATGGGCTGGCCTTCAGTGAAGCGGCTGCACTGACTCATGAAAGTCAATGGCGGCTCGCCATGCTTTCGGAAATTCGTG
>JANXQE010000409.1 GCA_025356925.1 Limisphaerales bacterium
GGCGCCACGAGTCAATCCTTGCTTTGGAACCTCTATCGCCGCGATACCCTTCGCGCTCACAAAAAAATCTCGCTCCTTTTCGGTCTTTTCCAGTATCAATCAGGGCCGGAAGGGAGCCGCACCCGGCTGTTCTACATTCCGTTAGGCAAACATGCCACTGCCGCAGGTGAACCGGCAAACAAATGAAGCTGTCCGAATCTGCACAACATCATTACACCGAGTTCGTCGCCTGGTCCAATCCCGGGTTCGCGCGTACGATGGCGCGCGCAATGACGCTTTCCAAGCTCAACCAGATCGGGGCAGAGACTTAACGCTATGTTTCAAAATGTAGGGGAAATGGTGATTCTGTTATGGCGTTCGCTGCTCGCCATGCCTCGCTGTTGGCGCCAGCGCGAAAAAATATTCGACCAATTCTTCGAGATTGGCAACGCCAGCCTGTTGATGGTCTGCATTCTATCCTTCTTCATCGGCGGCGTCATCGCCCTTCAGACCGGCCCAGTCCTCGTCGAGCGCGGCCTTGCGAATGCCGTCGGTGGAGTAGTCGGCATCTCCATCTGCAAAGAGCTGGCCCCGGTCATGATGTCGATCCTAATCGCCGGCCGGATTGGCTCCGCCATGGCCGCTGAGATTGGGTCGATGCGCGTCTACCAGGAGATTGATGCCTTGCGGACGATGAACATCAGCCCCATCCACTACCTGGTCGTTCCGCGGTTGGTTGCCATCGCAGTGGCTTTGCCGCTCCTGGTGATTTTCGCGATTCTGGTGGGCTGGCTGGGCGGCGCTTTTGTTTGCAGCGCCAACTCCCGAATCGACATCTCTTTCGCTGCGTTTTTCACGACCCTGCGTGATATCGTTCAAATCAAGGACGTCGTCAACGGCGTCTTCAAAAGCTTCGTTTTCGCCTGGGTCATCGGCGTGGTTTCCTGTCACCAGGGCCTCATTACGATCGGCGGTCCCCGCGGTATCGGCCGCTCCGTTACCAAGGCGGTCGTCAACTCGATTGTCCTGATTGTCATCCTGGATTACATCCTCACTCGGATTCTCTTGCGCTAATGAGCTCCCCTCAGCCCAATCACCAAGGCATCGGCGTTCAAGTGCGCGGTCTGCGTAAAAGCTTTAACCGTCACGAAGTTCTCAAAGGCGTCGATTTCGAAGTCAAACCGGGGGAAATTTTCGTCCTCATGGGCCCCAGCGGCAGCGGCAAATCCGTCCTGCTCAAGCACGTGATCGGCCTGGAACAACCCGATGAGGGTGAGATTCTTCTCGAAGGCAAACCCATCCAATCCTCCAATGTCCTGGACGAGTATCGCCTGGCCATGGTCTTCCAATCGGGTGCCTTGCTCAATTCGCTCACGGTGGGTGAAAACGTCGGTCTCTATTTAACCGAACATCGGCTCAAACCCCCCGAGGAAATCGACCGCATCGTAGCGGATACGCTCGAAGTTCTGGGCCTGAAGGGAACTGAGGAGAAGATGCCGAGCGAACTCTCCGGCGGCATGAAGAAGCGGGTAGCCATCGCTCGGGCTCTGGTGATTGAGCCGCAGCTCATTCTCTATGACGAGCCCACCAGTGAATTGGACCCGTTGTCCTCCGTGGTGATCGCCGAAGAAATCGTCAAGCTCAATGAGCGCATCCGAGTCACGTCCCTGGTCGTTTCTCACGACCGCGACCTCGCTTTCGGGGTGGCCCATCGCATCGCCGTCATCAACGACGGTACCATTCTCGCCATCGGCACCCCTGAGGAAATCAAGCGCTGCCAGAACCCGCTCGTCCGTGATTTTCTCAATGCCAGTTTCCGGCGCGCTGACTTGCACTCGGCTTGATTGCTTTTAGCCACCGTTTGGATTACCACAAGAACAGGAAATTATATGAAGAACAGCCTCGAAACACGTTTGGGTATCTTTGTGGCCCTCGCGGTCATCGCCGCCGTCCTGATCCTCGAGATCGTGGGTGGAATCGAACGTTTCCAGCGAGGCTATGAGCTTAGCGCCTTGTTCAACACCATCCAGGACCTCAAGGAGGGCGACCGCGTCAAAATGGCCGGTGTGGAAGTTGGGCGTGTGGAACAAATTCGCTTGGATGAGACGAACAACAAAGTATTGGTGACGATGAAATTGCACAAGGACGTCAAGGTCAGAACGGATAGCCTCGCCACCGTAAAGTTCACCGGGCTGCTCGGCCAGAACTTCGTTGCCCTCGACTTCGGCACCGCGGGTTCCCCTTTGGCTACCCCGGGCACCGTCCTGACCAGCGCCGAGCAACCTGACCTCAGCGCCATGATGGCCAAAATCGATAGTGTCGCCACGGGTGTCGAAAACCTTACCAAAAGTTTCACGGGTGACAAAATCGACAATCTCCTGGGCCCTTTCACTGATTTCCTGAAGGCCAACCGTGCACCGCTCACGTTAACCATCGCCAACCTGCAAGCCGTCTCGAGCCAAATCGCCCAAGGTAAAGGCACGGTCGGAAAGCTCATCTACGACGAATCGCTTTATAATTCCGCCTACGCCGCGGTCACTAACCTCCAGGACACCGCCACCGAGATCAAGGCGACCATCGCCGACGCCCGCAAAGTGATTGACCAGGTTAACGCGGGCCAGGGCACCGTCGGAAAACTGCTCCACGATGAAACCCTCTACCGCGAGACCACTGCTTCTATGACCAATCTTAAAGAGATTCTCCAAAAAATTAACCAGGGCCAGGGCACGGTCGGCAAGATTGTCAACGATCAGGAGCTTTACCGAAACGCCAAGCTGACTCTGCAGAAGCTCGACCAAGCCACCGAGGGCCTGGAAGATCAGGGACCACTCAGCATTCTCGGCACCGCCGTCAGCAAGCTCTTCTGAGCTGTCGCGGCGCAGCCTTAGCCCTCATGGTCAGCTTCAGAAATCTCTCCGGTGGCCGACTCCTACAAGCTCCAAGACCCGCTCACCCGCAAGGACCGACAACCTGGTCCCCCCGAAGCGGGAGTGTTGGCCTTCTCCGGCGCCATTGAGTTCCTCTCCAGCCTCCGCTGGTTCGGAGCAAAATTCGGTTTGGCTCACACGCTCAAGCTCGCCGCGCTCGCCGGGAATCCGGAACACCATCTGCGCTTCGTTCACGTGGCCGGCACGAACGGGAAAGGCTCCACCTGCGCGATGCTCGAAAGCATCTACCGCGCTGCGGGTTTGCGCGTCGGCCTGTTCACTTCGCCGCATTTGGTCGCTTTTGGCGAACGAATCCAGGTGGACCGCCAGTTCATCCCCGAAGCGGAGATTGCCGCGCTGGCCGCCGAGATGAAGCCGTGGATGGCTCTGTTCCCGCCCGAAGACCACCCCACGCTTTTTGAAGTCGTGACGGTGATGGCGTTGCGTTATTTCGCCGCGCAGAAATGCGATTTGGTTATTTGGGAAACGGGCCTGGGCGGACGATTGGACGCGACGAACATCGTTCAACCGCTGGTCAGTGTCATCACCAACATCCAGTACGATCACCAGGCGTACCTGGGCAAATCGCTGGCCAGCATCGCCGCCGAAAAGGCTGGCATCATCAAACCCGGCATTCCGGTGATCACTGGCACCGACGCCCCGGAAGCCCTGGAGGTGATCCGTCGAACTGCCCGGCAGGTCAACGCCCCGCTCACGGTCGTCCCCGCCGCCAGCGCGCACCAGCCGCCGCTCGATACCTTGTCTCTGCCTTTGCTTGGCGAGCATCAGAAGATGAACGCAGCGGTAGCGCTGGCCGTGGTCCGGACCCTTGGCTCAATCGTGCCCTGCCCTGACTCGGCCATCCGCGCCGGATTGTCGAGCCTCTATTGGCCCGGCCGCCTGCAGTTGGCGACGCGGCCTTCTGGCCAAACAATCCTCCTGGATGGCGCCCATAATCTAAGCGGGGCGGAAAGCCTGGCCGCAGCTCTTCGAACATACTTTCCCGCAGCCAAGCCCGCGCTCATCCTGGGGATCTTGCGCGACAAAGACTGGAGCCACATGTGCGAAATCCTAGCCCCGCTCGGCTGTCGTGTCCTCCTGGTCCCGGTCCCCAGCGAGCGCAGCGCCGAGCCTCACGGACTCGCCGAATCCTGCCGGCGCGCCAATCCGCGCGTCGAGGTGAGCGAATGTTCTTCTTTGTCCAGCGCCCTGGCCCTTTGCGCACAGGATAGCTTCGTTGCGATTGCCGGTTCGCTTTACTTGATCGGCGAAGCCTTGGAGCTGCTGGGCCTGTCTCCCGCCGGCTTCCCCGGCCAACGCGCTCTGAACGAATGGTCGGTGCGCTGAGTACCTCCGCCGACTGGCATTAGATATGATTACTTCTATTATGTGCTACACTAAATATGAGTTTGGTTTCTTGACCTGCGGCCGCTTGCCGCTAGATTCTCCTCCGTTGCGCAGCCGGGCTGCCCGTCCCCTCGGTCGTCGGGTGTTCGTCTCATGAAGATTATTACGCATATATTCGAATCGTCACTGGGTAAGAAATATCTCATGGCGGTGACGGGATTCCTGCTGTTCCTGTTTGTGCTCGGACATTTGATCGGTAACTTGCAGGTGTTCCTTGGTCCGGAGGCGATCAACCGGTACGGCCACTTTCTCCAGAGCAACTACGAGCTGGTCTGGCCGGCGCGGATTGGGCTCCTGGCCCTGGTGGGGTTGCACATCTGGTCCGCCGCCAAGCTGTCCCTGGAG
>JANXQE010000418.1 GCA_025356925.1 Limisphaerales bacterium
GTTAATGGCAGGAACCAAGAGCTTGCCGGCTTCGAGCATCTGGTAGAGGCGATGGACGCCGGTGGTCGTCTCCTCGCTCACGCCTTTCCAATCTTTCACTACCTGCTTGAACCAGCCGGGCCGTTCCCGGGCACAACGCTTAAGCAGTTTCTTGATGACACCCTCTTCATGGCTGCCGCTGGGCGTGCTGACCCAGTCGCTGCCATGTTCCATCTCGTAGCCCTTGTGCAAAAGAAGCGTTGCGTCGCCTCCGTCGTCCACAATTAGCTCCGGCCCTTTGCCCCCAGGGTAAGTCAGCGCTGCCAGGGTAAAATCCCAGTATTCTTCGAGTGTCTCGCCCTTGAAGGCGAACACGGGTGTTCCCGTTCTGGCGATGGCGGCGGCCGCTTGGTCCTGCGTGCTGAAGATATTGCAGCTTGCCCAGCGCACCGAAGCGCCCAACTCGACCAGCGTCTCGATGAGCACCGCCGTCTCGATGGTCATATGGAGCGAGCCGGTTACGCGAACCCCTTTGAGCGGCTTTTCGATGCCGTATTTGGCGCGGACGGACATCAGCCCGGGCATTTCCTGCTCGGCAACCGAGATCTCCTTGCGGCCAAAATCCGCGAGCGAGATATCTTTCACGAAAAAGTCTTTGCGACCTTTCCCATTACCGTTCGTGGTTGCCCCGCGTGAAGGGCCTTTGGTGATCCGAGTCGAGCGTGAATTCAAATTGATAGCAGCCATAAATGTTTAAGTTTGTTTTTGTTGAGTAATTCGATTCGCGATTGAGAAGTCCATGACGCCGCCTCAGGCGCTAGGCTGGGGGAGTGCTCCGGCGCGCACCCGACCATTCCCGAGTGCCCCAGCTTTCCGTGGCGTTATCGTTGACACGGCCGCCGACCTGCCGACCGCTCGGCGCAGAGCGTCCACTTTGTCCGTTTTTTCCCAGGTGATTTCCGGGTCGGTTTTGCCGAAATGCCCATAGTTGGTGGTCTTCAAATAGATGGGGCGCAAAAGGTTTAGCTGTTTGATAATGGCGGCGGGCTTGAAGCTGAAGACCTCGCAGACCGCGCGCTCAATGTCTTCGTCACTGACGACGCCGGTCCCGAAAGTGTTGACGCACACCGACACCGGATCGGGATAGCCGATGGCATAGGCAAACTGGATTTCGGCGCTCGAGGCTAAGCCGGACGCCACGATGTTTTTCGCCACGTAGCGGCCCATATAAGCGGCGCTGCGGTCCACCTTGGAAGGGTCTTTGCCGCTAAACGCCCCGCCTCCGTGCCGGCCCATGCCACCATAGCTATCAACAATAATCTTACGGCCCGTCAGACCGGTGTCTCCCTGGGGACCTCCCACGACAAATCGGCCGGTGGGATTGATCAGGAACTTGGTCCCCTTAGTCAGGAACTGCTTGGGCAAGATCTTCTTGATAATCTCCTCGATGCAGAACTCCTTGATGGTGGCGTGGTCGACGTCCGGGCTATGCTGCGTTGAGATTACCACATTGGTAATCTCCACCGGCTGATCGTTAACGTAGCGAACGGAAACCTGGCTCTTCGCGTCCGGCCGCAGCCACTTCACTTTGCCGTTCTTGCGAATCTTCGTCAGCGCCCGGCCTAGCTGGTGCGCATACATAATGGGCGCCGGCATGAGTTCGGGTGTTTCAGTCGTCGCATAACCAAACATCAATCCCTGGTCACCGGCCCCTTGCTCGGCGGTGTCTTTGCCGCGGGCTTTGCGGGCGTCAACGCCTTGGGCAATGTCCGGGCTCTGCGACGTAATCGCATTCATGATCAGCACTTTATCGGCGTGAAACACGTCGTCTTCGTGCGTGTACCCGATCTCTCGGATTGCCTGGCGCGCGATGGCGTTGAAGTCCAGCTTGGCCTTGGTCGTGATTTCACCGCCCACAACAACGAGGTTGGATTTCGCGTAAGTCTCGCAGGCCACGCGGCTGTTCGGGTCTTGAGCGAGGCACGCGTCAAGCACCGCGTCCGAGATGGTATCGCACACTTTGTCCGGATGACCTTCGCCGACGGATTCAGAAGAAAAGATAAAGTTCTTACTCATGATAAGCTGGATGGACGGACGTTAAAACACATATTGACGTATCAGGATAAGATGATATATGATTTACAGCCGTCGTCAACACGTTTCTGAAAAAAAATAAGACCCCATGTCCTCCACGCTTAAATGCCTGCGCGCCCTCTCGGACCCCACGCGAATGCGAATTATTGCGCTCTTGCAGAAAGATGAGCTATCGGTGAACGAGTTGCAGGAGATCACTCGGATGGGGCAATCCCGGATTTCGACGCATTTGGGGCTGTTGCAGGATTCGGAGTTGGTGCAATCCAGGCGAGAGGGAAAGCGAACCTTCTATAAGCTCGATCAGCTTGGGGATCGCGGCATAAGCGAGTTCATTCACCTGGCTATAAAGGGCGCCAGGGAACTGCCTGAGCAGGCCAGCGACCAAATCAATCTGAAGCGTATTTTGAGCCGCCGCCACGAACAGGCGCAGGTCTATTTCAACCAGGTCGCGGGCAGGTTCGATCGCGTTTACGGCCCGGGTCGATCGTGGCAGGCGTTCGGGCATTTGCTGCTGCGGGTCCTCCCTCCGTTGGTGGTAGCGGACCTGGGAGCTGGAGAAGGATTGCTCAGTGAACTACTGGCACGTCGCTGCAAAAAGGTCATTGCCGTTGACAACTCCGAAAAGATCGTCGCGTTTGGCGCGGCCAAAGCGAAGAAGAATAACCTCAAGAACCTCGAGTTTCGCCTGGGAGACCTGCAGAGCCCGCCGATCGAACCGAATAGCGTCGACCTGGTGATCCTGAGCCAGGCCTTGCACCACGCCGGGGAGCCTGGCAAAGCGATCGCAGCCGCCCATGCCATCCTCAAGCCCGGAGGCCAGTTGATGGTTTTGGACCTGGCGCGGCACCAGTTCGAGCAGGCGCACGACCTGTACGGGGACCGCTGGCTGGGTTTTGCCGAAAGCGAGTTGCACGCCTGGCTCGAAAGCGCTGGCTTCAAGCGAATCGAAATCAGCGCAGTTGCTCGCGAGGATCAGCCACCGCATTTTGAAACGGTTCTGGCAGGCGGACAGAAATAGCAAACCCCCAATCTGCGTTTAGGCGATCCGTCGCGGCGTGTTCGTCAACCAACAGGGAATCAATGCATAGCTGCGGAATCTCCAATATCACCTCGGAAACAGCGAGCGCCGCATGCTCGCACCACAGGCGCTTGCTCTCGTTCTGATCATCCGGCAGCTCGACCCACCGTGCCCAGTCTATGCCGAACATTCGTTCCTCATCCGCCGCATTCCAACAAGGTGAATCGATCAGTTTCACAATGCCCCAACGACCGCTGCCCGCCAGGTTGGCCAGGCAACCGCCGATGCCAGGTTGTCCAAGCAAGTCAACCAGCATAAGCGCGCCGTCTGCTCCGCCCGAGGGTGTCTCCAGAACGATTGTCATGCCGGGACAGCCCAGAGGACCAGCGGCAGCAATCCGCACCGCTACGAGGCCTGTTAGGATCGAGGGCGCCACCAGTAGGCTCCGCGCCAACTCAGGCCAGCGCTCCAACGGGCTGGTGCTCTCAATTGAATGCTCGCGAGCGCACTTCGCCCAAACGTCCAGTGGAGAGGATGAGTTGTCGTACCCACCGCGTTTGCCGACGCAATCGCGCCTTCGATTCTTTGGTTCGAGCGCATCGTCGCACACAGCATCAGGCGTTTCATCATTGGAGATCACTGGTGATCGTTTCGCTGATGCTGCGCCCCGCCGATCCCCAGCGACCGCGTTGCACGTGAGCCGCGAATGGGTTGCAAGGGGCGGGTCCTATGGGATTTGCGGAAACTCGTTTTGAAGGGTTCAATGCATTAGAAAAGGACGACATCGGACTCGCTGCGGACCAATGCCGTCACGCCAGGCCCGCCTGGATTCTGAACAGGCGAATTCGTGCCCGACCGCTCGCAACCGGCAGGACCTGCCGACGGTGCCGCCGGCGAGTGAGCGAGTAGCAGCCGGAGGCCGGTTCCTTGTGTGATGTCTTAGCTTCTCTGCTTTTTTCTATTGACAGCATCGACGATCTTTCGGAGCAATCTCATTTGCGATTGAGATTTGAACCGGGATTGGCAATCTCATTAGAGGAACCAAATGAAATTGCCAAACGCAGACAATCTCGTTATCGAGCGGGAAAAAATCGTGGACTATCTGCTTAATCCCACGCATCGTTTTGGCGGGAGCAAGGCGCGCTTTTTCGACCGGTTCGGGTTCGTGGCGGACCATTGGCAGCGGCTGGCTGAAGCACTGCGAATTCACAGCCAGTCCCACGAGGTGAAGCGCGTACGGGAAACCGGCTTTTGGCCCGCGCTTTGAGGTCGAGGGCAAGGTTAAACGCGCCGGACGTCCGTTTTCCGCGCGTCCGTTCAGTCTGGCAACAGGATCGTGGCGTAGTTGCGCCCCGGCTAATTACCGCTTATCCTTTGGAGGATTCTTGAAGTTCAAAGAACATGATTGCGCGGTTTTGACGGCCAACCTTCCCGAAGAAGGCTTGCTGGCTGGCGACGTAGGCACGATCGTTCACATCCACAAGAACGGCGCGGCCTCCGAGGTGGAGTTTATCACCTTGACCGGCAGAACCATCGCCGTGGCCACCGTGGAGGCGTCACATCAGCGTCCGGTGAGCCGCCGGGACATCAGCCACGTCCGGGAATGGGTGGCGGAGTGATTTGTTTTGCCACCACGAGTACGCAGAATCTGTCTTCCTGAAAGCGGGACTCAGAACAGACCCTCGGTTCGGAGTTCCGCCTTTAGGCGGCCGGGCACTCGTTATTCACCGGGACCAGTTGAAATACTTGGGCCCCGAGTTTGCGTGAATCACGCCGGCTAAAGCCGGGACTCCGAACCCGGCGTTTACTTCTTCGCCAAGACCTCACGGACCCAGTCCTGATTATCGAGATACCAGCGGACCGTTTCGCGAATGCCTTCTTCGAATCTGTGGGCAGGAACCCAACCGAGCTCTCTTTGAATTTTGCCGGCGTCGATCGCATACCGCCGGTCGTGGCCCGGACGATCCTTGACGAAGGTCATGAGCTTGCGTGACTGGCCGCCCAATTGCGGGGCCATTTCGTCGATGAGATCGCAGATCAGTTCCACGATGTGGAGGTTGGCCCACTCGTTATGACCGCCGATGTTGTAGGTGTCGCCCTCCTTGCCGCGGGTCAGAACGAGCCAGAGCGCCTGCGCGTGATCGCGAACGTAAAGCCAGTCCCGCACGTTCAAGCCATCGCCGTAAATGGGCACCGATTTTCGCGCCAGGACACTTTGAATCACCACCGGGATTAACTTTTCAGGAAATTGATAAGGCCCATAGTTGTTCGAGCAGTTGGTGATTACCGTGGTCAGCCCATACGTGTGGTGATAGGCGCGCACGAGCATATCGCTGCTGGCCTTGCTGGAAGAGTAGGGCGAGTTAGGGGCGTAAGGGGTGGTCTCGGTAAACAATCCGGTTGCCCCGAGGCTGCCGTAGACCTCGTCGGTGGAGACGTGAAGAAAACGCGTTGAGACTGAGGGATCAACCCAGGTGGCACGGCAGGCCTCGAGGAGGTTAAACGTCCCGACGACATTTGTATGGATGAAATCACCCGGTCCGGTGATCGAGCGATCGACGTGGGACTCGGCGGCCAGATGCATCACGTGCGAAATGCCATGGCGCTGCACGACCTGCAGCGCGGCTGTCTTATCCCGCAGGTCCACCTTTTCGAAAACGTATTTGGGGTGACGGCTCACCTGCTCGAGATTGGCGAGATGTCCGGCATAGGTGAGGCAATCGAGATTTACCAAACGCTCGACCTCGGGCTGATCGATAATGTGATGGATCAAGTTGGAGCCGATGAATCCGGCGCCACCGGTGATGAGGAGTTTCATTCGATAATCGTAACTAAACCGATCACGCCGACTCCATAACCTGCCTCAAGCTTTCTTCCCAATCCGGCAGTTGCAGGCCGAACGTTCGCTGGAGTTTTTGGCAGGAAAGCACCGAGCAAGCGGGGCGCCTGGCGGGGAGCGGATACTCTGGAGCGGTGATGCCTTCAATCGCCTGGCATTTTTTCCCTTCCGCAGGCATTTGTCCCACGATCGCTTTGGCGAAGCCGTGCCAACTGGTCTGACCCGCTGCGGCCAGGTGATAAGTGCCTTTGAAAGCGCCGGGTTCGCGCGCGGCGAGGACTTGCTGGAGAGCCAGAGCGGTGGTCGCCGCGATCATTCGGGACCAGGTCGGGCAACCGAATTGGTCGCGCACGACTCGCAGCTTTTCTCGTTCGCGAGCCAGGCGCATCATCGTGAGCATGAAGTTTTGTCCGCGAGCACCATAGACCCAGCACAAGCGAAAGATGAGATGGTGGCCATCCACCTGCCCCACGGCCTGGTCGCCGGCCAATTTTGACCGGCCGTAAGCCCCCAGAGGGTTTGGCGCGTCATCCTCGGTGTAGGGCGTGGTTTTAGTGCCGTCGAAGATGTAATCAGTCGAGTAGTGCACCAACACAGCCGAGAGCTTTTTCGCTTCTTCGGCAAGGATTCCCGGAGCCGCCCCGTTGATTTTGTGGCATTTGTCGGGCTCGGTTTCGGCTTTATCCACCGCAGTGTAGGCGGCGGCATTGACGATCACCTGAGGCCGGGTCTCGCGCACCCATTTAACGATCGAATTGCCATCGGTCAAATCGATGTCGGGGAAATCGACGGAGACAATCCGCGCCAGCGGAGCCAGGGTGCGGCGCAATTCCCAGCCTACCTGTCCGATTCTACCAATGATGAGGATTAAGGGAGGATTCATAGCAAATCAAAGAGCCGGTTGCGGGGTAATTCCTTCAGCAGAAGACCCTTCGTATCTTTCTCGGAGACGATTGGCTCCGGGACCGGCCAGTGAATCCCGACGTCCGGATCGTTCCAGCGGATGGTCACTTCGTCCTTGGGCGAGTAAAACTCCGTGCATTTGTAGTGGAACATCGCGGTTTCGCTCAGCACCAGGAACCCGTGGGCAAAACCGGGCGGGATATAAAACTGGCGTCTGTTTTCGCTCGAAAGCTGGACGGCTTCCCACTTGCCGAAGGTCGCTGAACGCAGGCGGATGTCGACGACAAGATCAAGAACTTCCCCCTGCCAGACGGAAACCAGTTTGCCCTGGGGGTTTGGGTTTTGAAAATGCAGCCCTCGCAAGGCGCCGCGGCGCGAGACGGAGATATTGTCCTGAACGAAGGGGACACGGATCCCAGCTTCCTGGTATTTTCGCAGGTTCCAGGTTTCCATGAAAAAACCACGAGCGTCGCCAAAGGCCTTGGGTTCGATGACCAGAAGGCCCTGCAGTTTGCCGGGAATGACGTTCATGGAGCTTAGTTGGCGAGGCGTTTGGCTTCCGCGATGACTTCGTTTACCAGATACTCGCGATACTCACAACGGGGCATTTTCTCGGCCAGGCTCTCGAGCTGGGCCAGCGAGAGGAAGTTGCGGCGAAAGGCGGCCTCTTCCGGACAGCCGATTTTGATACCCTGCCGTTTTTCGATGGTTTGGACGTAGGCAGAGGCTTCATGGAGGCTGCTGCTGGTGCCAGCGTCTAACCAGGCAAAGCCGCGACCCAACCGACGAACGCGCAAGAGCCCACGGCGCATGTACTCGACGTTAACATCAGTGATCTCCAGTTCTCCTCGGGCCGAAGGCTTCAGGTTCCTGGTGATCTCGACCACGTGGTTATCAAAGAGGTAGAGGCCGGGGACGGCGTAATTGCTCTTGGGTTCCTTGGGTTTTTCCTGAATCGAAATCGCCTGACCGGACGCATCGAACTCGACCACGCCGTAGCGCTCAGGATCCTTGACGTGGTACCCGAAGATGGTCGCGCCGGTGTTGAATTCCCCGAAAGTCTTTTGAAAACTCTCTCCGCCGTAGAAGACATTATCTCCCAGGATAAGAGTCACCGCATCCGGGCCGATAAACGAAGCGGCGATTAAAAACGCCTGGGCAATCCCCTCGGGGCGTGCCTGCTCGCGGTACTCGATTCGCAGGCCCCAAGCCGCGCCGTCCCCGAGCAATTGTTGAAAGCGTGGCAGGTCTTGCGGAGTAGAAATGAGGCAGATCTCTCTGATTCCCCCTTCGATGAGCGTGGTAAGGGGGTAATAGACCATGGGCTTATCATAGACTGGCTGGAGTTGTTTGCTGGCCACCAGTGTCAGGGGATACAACCGCGAGCCAGCGCCGCCAGCGAGGATTATGCCTTTCATTCAGGCGCGGAACATAATTTAGAATTGGGGAATTGCATCAAAAATGTGAGGCGGAATCAGCGATTTCCTTGTCGGTGAGAGGCCCGACAGCAATCCGTACTCTGCCCATGACACCCGAAGCAGAATAGGCGGAAAGCAGTGACGCGGTGGAGAACTTTGGTCCGGTGTTGTGCAACAGCAGCGGATGAGGTGCGGCCAGAATCGCGGCGGTTTCGAATCCGCCGAGTGCGAGGAGCCCGGGACAGAACAGGTCGGGCGCAACCAAAGCTGACTCGTCGGAAACGTCCAGTGAGTCGCAGTCCGCAATCACCGCATCGGCACCCGGCGCGGCGAGCAAGGCCCACAAACCAGCCCGACCTGTGCCGGCCAGCGTGACCCGGAATGGAAGCGGAGCGCGTGGATCGATCGAGCGGGCCGCTGAACAAATCGTCAGCAAGTCGCCCACGCGGCCCTGGAGCTCGGTGCGATTGTAGGTGGAGTAAAAATCTTTGACGGGATCGGGTGTGTGGCCGGAGCTGAACTTGTCGACGACCAGGACGGCCAGGCCATTTCTGAGGAATGGCAAAACCGCTTCCGGAGGGGCGGCGCTGCCGGTCCGCATCGGAGCCTGGTCTGGTGACACCAGGACGACGAGCCGTGGAGACCGAGCGGTTAAGATTCCAGGAGGGGACCAGTAGGTGGCGGTGATCGCGGTCCCCTGTCCTGCCCGGTTAATCCTGACCGGCATCGTGCTGAATGCACCGCAGGCGCTGAGTTGATCGGTATGCACCTCCGATTGGCTGATTGGCCAGTTGACCTGCAGCGTGTGCCGCCAGGCGGGGAGCATGACTGATTGAAAACGTTTGAGGCTGCTGCGATCGTTGGGCACGAGTGCCTGCCACTCCCGGCGATGGAGATCCCGCAACGACCGGAGGAACTGCGGCAGGCTCATCGCGCCGTCGGGCAACTGGTTTCCGGGGAAGACCCGCAGGTCGGCGTCGGGCTCCTTTTGGAAAGGGTGCTCCTTGAGCGAACCGGAGTTCTGAGCCTTAAGCAGCCATTTGCCGAACCACTCGTACACCGCCTCACGGCTGGTCTGGTTATAATTGTGGTCGAAGCTGAACCGGACGTAATTAAACCGATCGGGGTGATTCAGAAGCTGATAAATGTTGGCGATGGAGGGGCCTTCAACGGCGAGTGTATCTTTGGTCCAGTCGCCCGATGCCGCCACGAGGATTTGTGGCCGTGGAGCGGCGGCGGCGGCGATTTCCATGTTGGAATACTCGACACGGAGGCCGGGCGCGTTTTCGCAAAGACAGCCGCCTTGCATGATATGAGAAACCATTACGACTGGCGCTTGTGCGGCCAGCCGATCTTCGATCGCGCCCAGCATGAACGTTTGCGTTCCGCCTCCGGATTCTCCCGTGCACGCCAGGCGCTTGGGGTCGGCGTCCGGAAGGGATTCCAGGAAATCCAGCGCTCGGATGCTGTTCCAGGTTTGCAGGCCCATGAGGCTGATGTTCCACAGGAGGTCGGTTCGGTTGGTGGCAATCTCGTGGTGGATTTCGGAAAAAGATTGGCCCGGCGTGGCGTCGGCAAAATGGGTGTCGTTGTAGCCGATCATATCGTAGGAAAAAGCGATCATGCCCTGGCGGGCAAAGTTGATGCAGCGACCGGCGATGCTGCCGACTTTGTCGTCGGCCATGCGACCATTGGCCCAGTGCCCATGGGGATTGAGGATGGCGGGGAACGGCCCTCGGCCGCGCCCGAGCGGGCGGTAAAGGTTGCCGGCAAGGTACAGACCGGGCCAGGTTTCGAAGTAAACCTTCTCGATGCTATACCCCTCCCGTTCGACCTTGCCAAAGATGTGGGGTACCAGGGGCGTTTTCTCCGGCATCGGCCACAACCCGCAACTGACCAGGACCTGCTGGCGAATTTCCCTCGCTCGCTGTTGCCACTCCTGTGCGGAGGAGATTCTTGGAAAGTTGCGCGGCGTATCGAGATCGACCGGCGGATGGGTAGCGGGCGGGACCTGGGCAAAGGCCTCTGCGGCGCCTGAACATAGCGTGTACCCGAGGGCGATGGCAGAAAGGACCACGGCATGCCGGAGTGGAGAGGGAAGCTTCATGATGGGGTTGAGATTGATGAAACGTGGCTCAAAAGCAAAGTCGAAATCCACAAAAGCGGGTGGGGCGGTTAAGGAAAGCCATTTCCCACGAAGTCGGACCGGGGCTTACTTCGCCCGCTTGGCGAATCGTATGGCGGTGTATTCCCGAGTGTCGGCAAGGCGAAAGCCAGACTTCTGAATTTCGCGCGCGAGCTCCGGCATATGGGCGGCTCCCCAGGGGACAATGAGGTGGTTTTCCTCCAACAAATGTTCCTGAATCTGCTGCAAAAGATGCCGATTGCGCTTCGAAAGCAGGTCATCAAACAATTCCTTTTCGAAATCGGGAGGTTGCGGGTATTGGACGAGCTGCAATAGGTTGGCAGCATTTAGGCCTCTGGAATGAACGAGCATAACTACGTTCAGAAAATCAATCGTGTTCGTCGCGAACCGGTCGACGTCGATATCCGACATTACCATCTGGACAGGGTTCGGCTTAAACTGTTTTTCCTGTGGCGCCAGCCCGAGAGAACTTGCCATTCGTTTGTAGGTGATCCGATTTGTAAGCAGATTCTGGTGATCCGTTACACCTTCCATCAGGATGGTCGAATTCGTCGGGAACCCTTCGGCGAGGCTTCGGTAGAACTCTGGTTCGCCGACATGCGACATCGGCACCAGCAAAATCGTTTTGCCATCGTTGCGCACATATTGTCTCACCTGCACCGTGAAACCCGCCGGGCGGAGAGCCACAAACCCTTCGCTGAAATGGTCGACGGCCAGGGCCGCGCAAACGACCAGGTAGACCATGACTCCGGGCACGACGACCACGAGGTTCGTCAGCCAGAAGGCAGCCAGGTTCGCCCAATTGAACCGGCCCGAGCCGAGCATCCGCTCTGGCATTAATGGCCAGCGCAATCTAAACCCGCCCTGCAGATACCGCAGGACGCAGAGACCAACCACGACCTGACAGACTGAGCTGACCCAGTCCAACCGCTGAGCCCGATTGTAGTAATAAATCAAAAATGGAACACCGACGAGCAGGCTTACAGGGGTGAAAAGCGTCACCGGCAGAAACACGCGTTTCGGGATCATCGGGGTGAGTCCCATTAGTCCGTAGGTCACCAAGGCCGTGAGGATGGCGAACGTGACCAGGATCCCGCGGAGGCCTGCCAGGAAGTGAAAGTCAAAGAGCAGGATCGAGGAGTCGTCGACCAGGGAAACGACACCATCAGCCAGAAAGAGGCCGAGGCACAAGTTGAGCAGAATTGCGACGGGTTGCCGCAGGGGCCGGGACCCGGGAGCGGGCGGCGGAGGGGGCGTAGGGCCGGGGAGCAAGGGCGGCGGACCCCCAGTACCGGATATGCTGTTGTGATCCATCAAGCTTCGGCAGATTTCCGGTGTTGGGTGAGATATAAAGGGCCCAATTTCCTCAACCGCAGGGTGGCATCTGGCTTGGCATGGACCTTAATCGTCTCGCTGTCGTACGGCTTGGATTCGGCTAGTTCGGGTAGCTTAGAGAGCGAATCGTGGATTTCGCAAATTATTTTGCAACTTTTCTCAGTTTAAGTTGTCAAACTACTTCAATAGCGAGTTTTTCCCGAGCTTTTCACGATCAAAAGCGTATAACCAGCCAGGCCACACCTTTTGTTGCCAGGCGGATTATTTGCGTTTGGCGTCAGTCATGAGCACGAACAAGTCAGATTTGGCAGGTCCTCTGGGGAACGTCGCCCAGGTCGGTGGACTGGGTGGCGGGCAGGGACTATCCGACAACGGGCGTGGCGCTTTGGCCAAGTTGGAGATCCCGGCCGAGGCCATCGGCGCCTTGCCGGCCGAATTCGTAAAGCGCCACCAGGTCTTGCCGCTGGAAATCCAGGACGGCACGCTCCACATCGCGACGGTTAAGCTTGGGAACGAACGGGTGATCGACGATATCCGGCTCTTAACCGGGCTGGAAGTGCGCGAGACGGTGATGCCGGTTTCGGACATTCTGGAGAAAATGTCCACCTGCTACCAAATCACGGTTGAGCGGATGATTGAGAATCTCAACCCGGAAAGCAGCGCGAGCGTGGAGGGCAGGAACCTTCACGACATTGAAGTGATGGCCAATGAGCCAACGGTGATCAACCTGGTCAACCTGATTATTTCCGAAGCCATGCGCGAGCGGGCCAGTGATATCCACATCGTGCCCTTCGAAGAGACCATGCAACTCCGGTATCGCATCGACGGTCTGCCCCAGGAAAAACCGCCTCCGCCCAAGACGTTGCACGCGGGCCTGGTCTCGCGCATAAAAATCATG
>JANXQE010000479.1 GCA_025356925.1 Limisphaerales bacterium
CGCATTCGACCGACATGCTCGAGGCGGGCTACCAGGATTACCTGAAGGAGACCTATGATAACTATCAATCGCGGCTGGATGATTTGGAGCAACTTGCCGTGTTCGCCCGCCAATTTGCCGGCATGGACGAGTTCCTGAGCCAGTTGGCTTTGCTCACCAGCGTCGAAGCGGAAGATGACCGCCCCCGGCATCCGGATGATGAACGGCTCCGACTTTCCACGATTCACCAGGCCAAGGGACTCGAATTTGACGTTGTCTTTGTGGTGATGCTCTGTGATGGATTATTCCCCTCGGCGCGCTCTCTGGAAAGCCAGGATGGCGAGGAGGAGGAGCGGCGGTTGTTTTACGTGGCGATTACCCGCGCGCGCAACGAGCTCTACTTGAGCTACCCGCTGATTCGAGCAGGCTATGGCGCCGGCGGGGATTTGGTTCAGCACCCATCGCGATTCCTTCGCGAAATTCCCAAGGATTTGGTCGAGGAATGGAACCTGAGACCCTATGGGTAGGAGGCGCTGGGATTGGCGATTTGCGATTGCCGCGAGGTCCCGTGCGGAAGCGGAGTGAACGCGGCCGTCCTATACGCCGGGCTTGGCCTTTTTCAGATCTTCTGCGAGGAAGGTGGCAACTTCTTTGAACTTAGCGGCGTTCTGAGGGTTGAGCTGGATTAGAGTCTGGTGAGCTTCGAGGCAGGCACGGGTTACTTCCTCCTTGGTGGGACAGCATGGGGCCAAGGGCATCGTTGGGGTTCCGTCGGCGGCTTCTGGAAGAGGCCCCTGTGTTAGCTTGAAGAGCTGCAGCACGCCAAGGCTCTCGAGCAACTCCGTAACACGCTCGTTGGGATTAAGCAATTCCAGGGTGATATCTGTCCGGTCGGGTCTTGTGGAACTGCTCTGTAACCCAAAACCTGCCAAAACCCCAAGAAAGGTGCTATCCATCAGAGTGCATTCGGACAGATCGAGCACAAAGTAGGTATACCCCTTTTGTTGCAGCTCCTGGACCAGCGTCCTAAAATCGATGCTCGATGAAAAACTGGCCCGTCCGCAGATTTTGATACAAGCAAAGCGCTCGCCCGCGAAAACCCACATTTTTGCTGGCGCTGTGATCATAGGTCCAATTTCGCAACCAAATTCATCAATGCAGAGTTGTCCTGGCGGCGGCGTTCCGGCCTGGTCCCGCATTGCCCACAATCTGCACCAGGGTTTGCTGCAATACCAGCGATTCGTCGAGGTTGCTGGAGACCATCCTTCGATTGCAGAGCAGCAAGAGGTCCATGGCCCGGATCAGCTCGGCTTCGGTGTAATGCTTTACCTGGGGGATAGCTTTAAACAACACGTAGGGGTTGATTGCCAAGGGGTTAAACCGGCGGTCCTGGGGAACCTGGTCAAGGGGCACGCGCTCGAGTTGCGCTTTGAATCTTCCGTAGTCCAAGTCCGATTTGATCCAGCCTTCCCGCACCATTTCTTTCAGCAAGAGCATGGCCCGCACTTTGGAGATAAGGCCGTAGAGCAAACCAATTTCGGACTTTTGCGGGTCCAGTTTGACCTCCCAGAGCTCCTCATCGAGGCGGGCCAGGAGTCGGGGCAAATCCCGATCGCCCAGGGCATCGCCCAGGGCAAAAGCCCGAGCGGTCTTGTTGTGAGTGCAGATGGAGTTAACATCGTCGATCCCGATGGCCTGGCGGTTGCCCACATAAAGAGTGAGCTTCTCAATCTCGGTGTCGAGCTGCCGGGCGTTGGGTCCTACTCGGCTGACCAATTCGGCCAGGGCATCATCAGAAATTTCCTTTTGCCGCCCCTCGATCCCCTTTCTGGCCCAGGCTTCCGCTCGATCGGTCCAATCGCGGTCATCAACGGACCAGCCGGCCAAAGTCTCGACCGTGCCCAGCTTGTCGAGAGTTTTGTAGAAGACCTTGCGTTTGTCGACTTTGCCGGCGCTGATAAGCAGCCGAAGGTTTTCCCAGGAAAGCATTTTCAGTTCCTGGGCAAGTCCAGCCAGCGTTTCAGTTACGGCCTGGGTCGAGGCCGCGCGTTCTTCGCCCAGGAAATTGCAGTTCTGGAGCCAAACGACTTTGGCGTTGCCGAAAAAAGGAAGGGTTTGGAGCGCTTCGCGGAGGCGGGACAAAACCTTGAGGGCTTCACCGCTGTTGGCCACGCCCCCATCAAGAATTTCGTGGTCCGATCCTCCCAATTCCTCCGCCCATTGCCGATAAAGCTGTTTGGCCCGCTGCTTGACGGCGAATCCGTCTTCGCCGCAGATCAACAGTATCGGCGCCGTCTGCTTGGCCGCGGACACAGGCATGCCAATCCTTACTCGGTCTCTCCGGTACCGGTCTCGTTGATACGATCGAGGACCTCGCTCATATCCTCCACCTGTTCGAAGAGTGCCGATGAAACGTAGATCGGGCGCTTCTGCGCAGTCGCCAGCGCCAGACAATCACTCGGGCGGGCGTCGATTTCGACCACCTTCCGGGCCAGCTCATTTTGCTGCTGAAGGATCAACCGCGCGAAGTAGGTGGAGTTGCGTAATTCGGTAATGATCACTCGCTCGACGGTGATGCCAAATCCCTTGAACACGTTCTGCATTAAGTCGTGGGTGAGCGGCCGTTCTTTTGGGGTTTCACGCAGGAACATTCCGATGATGGCGCCCATGTTCGGTTCCACGTTAATGACGAAGACTTTTTCGTCATTGCCCACGAACAGTGCGCATCCACTGTTAGCGGGCAGGATTCCCCGAATCTGGACAGGCACCACATCGTTCTTCATATCCACAGTGTATTGCCGAGCGGAGAAAAAACAAGTCCTCCCCGGGCGTACGGCTCGGGCCGAGAGACGCCCGGTAACGAGACCTCGATGGGTAGCGCAAGTCACTCCCTTGGCATGGATTCGTGCCGCCCCGCTGGGGCTCAGAATAATTATTAGAGATGACGCGTGCTACAAACAGGGCGCTCCTCCGGAGCTAGCCACCGGGGCAACGGCACACCGATTAAATACCTGCGCTACGTGTCAAGCGTCCATCTGCCGCCGATCCAGCCGCTCCGGCAGCAAGAGTCGATCGAGGCTGAACGTGAGATCGTTTGTGGATGCCTGTCGCGCAGCCGTAGTCCAGCCTTTACACCCGGCAGCGCCCGGCCAAAATACTAAGGTATGGCGCATCGTGATTGGATTATTTTCTGGTTCATCGGAATTGTTGTTACCGGCGCCTGGGCTGGAGCGGCTTTCTTTTCTCCCTGGGCGCGGCTGCAACGTCGTCGGCGCAAGAGCCACAGCCGGGTCAGGTCCAGGACCAACCGGCCGATGGTTCGCTTCAGCGTGCGGCCGCCGAAGAAATAGAAACCGACGGCAGTGAAATCCGTCTAACCCACTTTTTCGGGCTGAGCTGCCAACACGAGGCGCAACCTTTAGGCACCCTGCGAGCTGCGCTCCGCGCCGGGTTGGCCGATGTGGGTGACCAGGTCTTCGACGATCCAGTTGGCGCGGGCTCTCTGGAGAGCCTCAGCCGCAACGCCGTGTTGCCAGACGCCGAAACGCAACGTCAGACTCGGATCCAATTGGAGAGCGGGCTGGGCGAGCAGGCCGGCCAGAAATCCGGCGAGGACATCGCCGCTTCCTCCCTGGGCCAGGTGTGGATTGCCCGAGGGGTTCACATAAACTTCCCCATCGATCCGACCGACAAGGGTCTGATGGCCCTTAAGGACAACCCACGTCTCGCTGAACCGCTGGGACAGCTCGCGCAGCGCCTGGAGGCGATTGTTTTGCACGTCTTTGGCCGTGCAGCTAAGCATGCGGGCGGCCTCGCCCGGATGCGGGGTGATCACGCGCAGGCCGGGTTGTGCAACTTTTTCAGGTGGTACCCAGGCCAGCGCGCTGGCATCGACGATCATGGGTCCAGGGAAGTTTCGCCAGAGATCAGCAACCAGGAATTTGATTTGATCTGGCACATCGGCCGCGGCAAGACCGGGACCGATCAAAATGGCGGTGCGACTCTCGGGCAGCCTCGTATCCGCGCGCCACGGCGAGACCATGACGGCTTGGAGTTGCGAGGCGATGACATGGTAGACCGGTTCAAGAGTGAAGAGAGTGATCAAGCCTGGCTGCGCGCGTTGCGCGCCGCGCGCCGCCAGCACGGCCGCGCCGTGGTAGCCGAGACTGCCGGAAAAAATTGTCAGGTGTCCGAAGGTCCCTTTGTGGCCAGCTACGCTCCGGGCGGGCGGGAATCCGGCGAAGTCCTGGCTGACCGTCCACTGGAGTTCACTCGGGAAAGGTTGCGCGGCCAGGCCGACATCGTCCGCCACCTCCAGTCGGCCGACAAAATTCCAAGCGGAGCTCGCCAGCATTCCAGTTTTAGGCGCTCCCACCGTGAGCGTGACAAACGCCTGAATGGCTGCGCCATGAGGTTCGCCGGTCGCAACATCCAGACCCGAAGGCACGTCCATCGCCAGAACCTTTAGACAGGCTTCGTTGATGCGAGTGATAAACCTTATCCACGCTGGACTAAGCGGCCGGTTGATGCCGATACCAAACAACCCATCGATTACCAGCGCGGGCCGCAGAGACAAGAGCGCGCTCAGCCTCATCAGATCGTTTTCGGGATCGGTTACATCGAGCATGTCGACGCGGCGGTCACCGAGATGCTCGCGGACCGAGCGGGCGTCATCGCCATTATGACCCTTGCCGGCCAAAATTAAAATCAGGTCGGACGGCCGTGTAAGTTCCAAAGCGCGGCGGGCTGCAGCCAACCCGACGCGGCGGATGACCTCGGCCTCGGTTTGGCCCGTCGCCCAAGTGGTATTTTCCCACTCGCGCATCTGTTCGAGGCTGATTACGGGCAGCGGCACGAGTTGAGCTTACGTCCGATGAGAGCTGTACAAAAGCCAAAAGGTCCGCTGTTCATTTTGGTGTAAACCTGTTCCCGCAGGTGACAATTAGAGTCGATGGTTGCGAACTCCGGACGGGCGACCGGAAATAAAAACCGGCGGCAAAGGCCGCCGGTTGTCGGTTAATAAAGGTTAATCGAGCTGTATTGATCGAGAAAACCGAACTTCAAGCCAACCCAAAACCTTTTCGGTAGTGGCGTTTCACGAAATGGGCGGCTTCGGGGGCGTTGGTGGCGCGCATTTTCGGTCCATCCCACTCCAGTTTCTTGCCGACCCGCAGAGCGACGCAGCCGAGGAGAATGATCTCGGTGAGGTACGCGGCGATCTCGAAATTTGAGTAAGGCGTTGGTCCACCCTTGCAGCCGGCGATCCACTCCAGGTGCTGCTTGGCATCGGTGTCATTGGAGAGGTGATTGCGCGGCAAGGTGATGGGCACTGATTTCAGAGCGTCGTGATCCTTTCCGTTCTTCAGTTCTTTTTCATCGTTCAATTTAACGAAGAAACGGGCGCCATAATCGTCGGGAGAAAAGAGTTGGCCCTTTTCACCGATTAAGAGGCAGCCGGCGGGGGGGACCTTATCCATCATGTCCTTAATATCTTTCGTCAGGTCCTCGGGGGGGCGGAGCGGTTGGACTGATTTGTCCTCGGGATTGCCGTCGTACCAGAAGAACTCGGTCTCCGGCAAGCCCTCGCGGGCCGGGAACACGAAACGGATCTTGGCGGTCTTCGGATAGGTATCTGGATTGAGCTCGGAGTGGTCGATTAACTCGATCAACCGAGGATAGCCAAGCTTGGCAGCGCGGAACGGCATGTTCGAGGTGTGGCAAGCCATGTCGCCGAGCGCGCCGGTCCCGAAATCGAACCACCCACGCCATTTGAACGGGTGGTAGACATCCTTTTTGAACGGCCGCACCGCGGCGGGCCCCAGCCACAGGTCCCATTTGAAGTTGTCCGGGATCGGATCTTCCCCTGGCGGACGGGTGATTCCCTGAGGCCAAATCGGGCGATTCGTCCACACATGAATCTGCTTCACCGGGCCGATGACACCCGCCTGGACGACTTCAACAGCGCGGCGCAGGCCGTCTTCGGAGCTGCCTTGGTTGCCCATCTGGGTGATGACGTTGTACTCCTTGGCAATTTTGCGCAAATATCGGGCTTCGTAAACGGTCTGGGTGAGCGGTTTCTGGCAATAGACATGTTTGCCCATCTTAATCGCAGCCGAGGCCACGATGGCGTGGAGGTGGTCGGGAATGGAAACGGTAACTGCGTCGATGTTCTTCTCCTCTTTCTCGAGCATGTCGCGCCAATCGGAATAAAACTTGGCGTTGGGGTGCGCTTTGCGGGCGTCCTCGGCCTGTTTCTCATCGGCGTCGCAGATGGCGACGATTTCTTCCGTGCTACAGTGCTGGATATCGCTGCTGCCTTTGCCGCCGGCGCCGACACAGCCGATCCGGAGTTTTTCGCCGCTACCGGGGATCCGGGGGCGTGGTTTCCCGATCGCCGGAAAAGTCGCAGCCCCGGCAGCCGCGAGGGCGGAGTAATAAAGGAATCGGCGGCGTGTCAGTGAGGGGTTCGAAGGCAAAGAATCAATGTTAGACATGGCTTTTTCCTAGCGTTTTGAGAGCCACGGCACAAGAAGATTTTGGAGTGCGGCAGTCCTGTGCCGCTGTTGGCGCGGGCACCCCCTTCGAAAGCGCCGGCAAGCCGGACGCACTCCACACGCTTCGCGAAAGCCATCGCGGTGCACAAATCCTAGCCTAACAACTCGACAACCTGGGACATCCCAACGGCGCGAAGCGTTTGGAGTGCGCGGAGCTTGCTCCCGCTTCCCTCCCCCGCCGCTTCAACCCAGAGAGCTCCGGAGCACTGGCGCACTCCAAAACGCTGGCTAGGCTTCGGCGGTTCCCTTAAAGGCGGGATCCGCCAGGCCGGGCAATTCACCTGTGCTGTCGGAGAAGTTTTCGACCGGTGCGCCGAGGCGCGCGAGCATGGAGCGGTACAGATTGCACAACGGGGTGTTCTTGGCGTAGACGAGGTGTCGGCCGGACGCGATCGTTCCGCCACCCCCGCCGGCCAGGACCAACGGCAGGTTATGCGGGTCGTGGGCATTGCCATCCCGCATGCCGGCTCCGAACAGAACCATGGAGTTGTCGAGCAACGTGCTTTCGCCCTCACGAATGGCTTGCATCTTCTCGAGCATATACGCCGTCTGCGCCAGGTGCCACTGGTTGATGCGCTTGTATTGCTCCAGTTTTTCCTCCTTGTTCTCGTGATGCGACATTTCGTGGTGGGCGCCTTTGACGCCGTCAAGGAATGAAAAATTTTTGTTACTTACCGCGTTGCCGTACATGAACGTCGAGATGCGGGTCGAGTCGCTCCAAAACGCCAGGACCATTAAGTCCAGCATTAACCGGACGTGTTCGGTATGGTCTCCTGAGCGCTCGCTGGCCCTGGCGGGGTCGGCATAGAAGTCGTTGATCCGGGCACCGAGCTTATCAATTTCACGGCGCACCAAAGGATCGACGCTGTATTCCGCGGCCTTGCGCCTGGCGTCAAATTCGATCCGTCGTTCGATCGCGCGCACGGCTTCGAGGTACTCGTTGACTTTCG
>JANXQE010000360.1 GCA_025356925.1 Limisphaerales bacterium
CGGATGCCACCCGCTGCCATGCATTCGCACGTATGCAGCACCATCCGGGTGGCTTCCTCGTCGTTGAAGCGTTCCGCGTACCGCAGCAGGAATTGTGGCTGGCTTGGTTGAGGAAACTTGGGCGCGCCTCCAAAGCCGCCATGCTGGGCATCATAACTCTGTTTGAAAGCGAGCCCCGCCTGCCGCAGCACTTCGGCAGATAGGTCGCGCCCGGCCGGCTGATGGTTGGCAACCGCCGCTTGGTCCAGGCGGGAATGGATGTCCGCGGCAGAGTTGCTAATATCTTGCCGGCGAGTGGTCCAGAGTTGCTGAATCTGTTGAAGCAATTGCCGAAAACCCGGCCGCCCGTATTGGCTGGCTGGCGGGAAATAGGTGCCTCCAAAAAACGGTCTAAGCTCCGGCGTGAGAAACGCGCTCAACGGCCAGCCGCCTTGGCCGCTCGTGGCTTGGACAAACGTCATGTAAATCTTGTCAATGTCAGGCCGTTCCTCGCGGTCTACCTTGATACTTACAAAATGAGCGTTTAGGAATCTTGCCAAGTCCGCGTTTTCGAAAGACTCGCGTTCCATGACGTGGCACCAGTGGCAAGTGGAGTAGCCAATGCTTAGGAAGATCGGGCGGTCGAGTTTCCTTGCTGCCTCAAAGGCCTCGTCGCCCCAGGGGTACCAATCCACCGGGTTGGATTGGTGTTGCAAGAGGTAGGGGGACTTCTCGCGGGCCAATCGGTTCCTGATGGCGTGCTGGTCAGTCGCAAAGTCCGTTTTCACGGCTCATCATAGTGCGAACGGCGCGGAAGAGCAAAATTGGATTTCCTCGTCACTCCGCCAGGCCTGCTGTAGTCTGGCATGAATGCTATCGGCGCGACCCTGGACCCCAAATGCAATCGTACGGTTGTTCTTGAGCCTGGTGGTGTGCTTTTTCTGCGGCTCCCTGCTGGTGACGGTCCTGTACCACGTGGACGTCGGGCCCAGGCAGGACCTGCGCTTTTATCGACTGACCGCCGCCGCGCTCGGCTGCGCTGCCATCTCGATGGTTTTCGTGTATCGCTCGTGGACCTCGGAAAATGTGGTGAGCCGGCTAGGCGGGTTTCTGGTGTGCTTTTACGGGGGCATTTGTCTGGGGGCCTGGGCTCAAAAGACCGCCCAACCTCCTGGCCCTTCGGTCAGCCAAATGATCATCGCCGCTTTGAGTTTTCAGGGGGCCGCCCTGGTGCTGATCCCCCATTTTCTGCGAGAGCAGGGGTTGAGCTGGCACGAGGCCTTCGGTTTTGGAAACCGTCGGCGCCAGGCCCTTTTGCTCGGAGTGATCCTGGCCTGTCTTTTCCTGCCGGTCGCCATGGGACTGCAGTGGCTGTCCGCCCAGTTGATGATCCACCTGCCTCGCCTCCAGCTCAAACCCGAGGAGCAGGAATCGGTGCAGACATTGCAGATGGCGATCACGTGGTGGAATCGGCTGGCGCTGGGGGCGGTGACGATCGTCCTTGCGCCGACGGCCGAGGAGATGCTCTTTCGTGGCATCTTGTATCCTGTGATCAAGCGGGCCGGCTTTCCGCGAGTGGCATTGTGGGGCACGGCGTTGCTTTTCGCCGGGATACATTTGAATCTCGTGACATTCTTCCCCTTGACCGTCCTCGCACTGGGCCTGACGCTTCTTTACGAGCGAGCCGACAATTTATTGGCGCCCATCACAGCTCATGCCCTGTTCAACGGCATGAACTTCGTGATCCTGTATTCCACGATGGGCCCGCTTATCCAAGTTAAATGAAAGAGTTCGAGCTCATCGCGCAGCTAACGCGCTCGCTCCCCACCAATTCATCGGTTGTGACGGGGCCAGGAGATGACTGTGCAGTCCTGGACCTGGGCATTCCGGAGCGGCTGCTTCTCTTTAAGACCGATGCCGTGGTGCAGGGCATCCATTTTACCGCCACGACTCCGCCCGAGAAAGTCGGGCACAAAGCGCTGGGCCGATGCCTGAGTGATGTTGCCGCAATGGCGGGCACTCCAAGTGCCGTGCTGGTCACTCTCGGATTACCCGCGAGCTTCGATCCCCAATATCTCGATGGGATGTATGCCGGGATGGCCGCGCTGG
>JANXQE010000364.1 GCA_025356925.1 Limisphaerales bacterium
AGTGCCGCATTTTTGGAGCACGCCCCGCGCCTCGTCCACGCGGCCCAGCGCAATCAGCCAACGCGGACTGTGCGGGGTGAGAAACAACAGAAGGAAAAAGATGATCGAAGGCAGCGCCATTACTCCAAACATCAAGCGCCATTCACTGGCCCCCAAGCTCAATCTTCCGATCAGGTAGTTGGACAGGTAAGCCAGTAGGATTCCGAGCACGATATTGAACTGCGTGATGGCCACCAACCGCCCCCGCAGCCTGGCCGGGGAAATCTCCGCGATGTACATGGGAGAAACGACCGAGGCACCGCCCACAGCTAAACCGCCCAAAAACCTGGACAGCATAAATGTCCACCAGCCCCACGCAGCGGCGCAGCCCAACGCCGAAACGAAATATAACACCGCGAGCACAAACAGAACCCCGCGTCGTCCGAGCGCATCGGCGGGGCGGCCGACCAGAATGGAGCCGAGGATCGTGCCAATCAGCGCGCTGGAGACGGTGAAGCCGAGCGTGAAATCTGTCAGCGAGAATTCGCTTTTGAGCCGGTCGGTTGCGCCGGAAATTACCGCGGGATCGAAACCACACAATAAGCCGCCGAGAGCGGCCACGATCGCGCTCAGGAGCAAGCCGGTGGTCAAATGGCCGCCTGGGGCGCGACCTGATGTGGGTGAGGAGAGGGTAGCGGAGTTCTGCATGGACCGACTATAAATCGGTTGCTGATTGGGCCGCAAAGCCAAATTCGACACGGTTGTTTTGGGACAGGCGGGAGCTCGCCCTTTCCGCGATCGGAAGGCCGAGTTCCACGAGGCCCTAATCCATGCGAACCAGTTGGGGCGTTCGGACCATCATCCTTTTGCCACCGAAAAGCGACACGGGAGCAGGCGCACTCCAAAACCTTCGGCGTTTCGGACGGTTCACACAAACTCGCGGAGCGTCGTGGAGTGCGGCGGTTCCGCGCCGCTTTGAGCCAGGAACACGTCGAACCACCAGGCCAAGTCCCGGAGCCCACCCCAACCCGCTCGAATCCTGCTGACAGGGGCCTGGGATTGGACCACACTTCTCCGCGATCGCTACGCTGACGAGACACTCCGAGGCTTCAGTCCGAACGCGCGGAAAAACTCCAGTCGGCGAGGGCGCCAAATATTTCCGATCATGAAGAATCTATTGCTGCTGAGCTTGATGTGTTCACTATGCGGTTGCGCGCATCAGTACGTGATGAAGCTGACCAATGGCATGAAGATTTCCACCCCCGGCAAGCCGAAGCTGCGAGGCTCCACCTATTACTTCAAGGATGCTCAAGGACAGGAGCAAGCGATCTCGCAAAGCCGGGTGATGGAGATTGAGCCCGAGTCCATGGCCAAGGAGGAGAACAAGTTCCAAGCGCCCCAAGCGGAGAAGAAGCACTGGTATTGGCCGTTTTAATTCAGTTTATCAGCGATCTGAATTCGCGTTCGTCCGTGGGATTTGTGTCTCGATGAGGCCTTTTACCTGCGCTTTCGGGCAGCCACAAATTTCTCGACATATTTTCCGATAAGATCCGCTTCGAGGTTAATGGCGTCGCCCACTTTGCGTTCCCGCAACGCGGTGACCTCGTGGGTGTGCGGGATAATCCAGACGCGGAACCCCTTTTTTTTCACGGCGGCCACCGTGAGGCTGATTCCGTCGAGGGCAATGGATCCTTTGAAGACAACGTAGCGCATGACGTCCCGCGGGACGGCGATATCGAGCATGTGATCCAGCCCGATCCGTTCCCAGCGCGTGATGGTTCCGAGCCCATCGATATGTCCCGTGACGAAGTGTCCGCCCAGGCTGCCGTCGGTGCGCAGCGGCCGCTCGAGATTCACCAGCGAGCCCGGTTCAGCGAATTGCAGGTTTGTCCGTTTCCACGTCTCCTTGAGGAGATCGAATCGAGCCAGCCGATATGGCCCGCGCGAGGCGAGCTTGACCACGGTCAGGCAGCACCCATTGACCGCGAGGCTGGCGCCCAGCCTTAAGCCCCGTCCGCAAACCTTGGTTCGAACCGTGAGTTCAATCGACTTCCCGGTCGGTTTAATGAGCTCGACCAGGCCGGTCTCTTCAACAATTCCAGTGAACATAGAGTTTCTATCGTTTGCTTCCGACCCGCGCCGTCAAGAGCCAGTCGGCTCCCAGCCTGCGCCACTGCACTTCCGAGAGAGTCAGGGCGCCTTTCAGGCTCTTGACTCCGTCGCCCCCGACCGCTTTGCGGGCGTCCCTTCCCCCCAGGATCTTGGGCGCGTAAAAAAAGGCAACCCGCTGGGCCAGGCCCGCGAGCAGGAAAGAAGCGTTGACCTCGCCACCACCCTCGACCAACAAGCTGATGACGTCCTCGGATCCGAGCTTGCTTAGCAACCACCGCAAATCAATGCGTCCGGCCCGGCTTGGTGCGACGAGGACCTGAGCTGTTCCCGACAATGCCCGCTTCCGGCTTTGAGGCGCTTGCCGGCTCACCACGATCGTCGTTAACCTCGACCGTTTGTCGCTCACCACTTTTGCAGTCAAAGGTGTCCGCGCCTGAGCATCCAGCACAATTCGCCTGGGCTCTTTTTCATTCGGCCTTCGAGCTTCGGCCTTCGGTCTTCTGACCGTGAGCCTGGGATCATCCGCCAGGACCGTATTAATGCCGACCAGGATGGCGTCCATACGGTCGCGCAACTTCATGGCATAGGCGCGAGACGCCTCGCCTGTGATCCACTTGGACTCTCCGGACGGCGTCGCGATTTTGCCATCGAGGGTCATCGCCGCTTTGACAGTGACGAACGGCCGGCGGTGTCGGATCCAAAAATTGAACGCTTCATTCAAGCGCTCGCATTCGTCGCCCAGGACTCCTTGCTCGACCTGGATACCCGCCCGGCGCAAAATGACCAGGCCTTTGCCTGAGTGTTTGGGGTTGGGATCGATCGCACCGACGACGACGCGCCGAATGCCTGCTGCGATGATCGTTTCTGTGCAGGGAGGGGTGCGGCCCTGGGTGCAACACGGCTCGAGCGTAACATAAAGCGTTGCGCCCCGGGCACTGTGCCCGCGGTATTGCGCCTGGCGCAGCGCTTCAATCTCGGCATGGGGCAGGCCCGCCTGGTGATGCCATCCGCGCCCGATGATCTGGCCGCGCTGCAAGAGCACCGAACCGACCATCGGGTTTGGGGCGGTGGCTCCAAGCCCGCGCCTGGCCAGGCGCAACGATAGCCGCATGTATTGAGCATCTGAAGGCATCGGCAGTCGATCCTCCCTCATTGGCGCGCGAACAATGCCTGGGCGAACGCCTTGGGATCGAACGGTTGCAAATCATCCGGTTGCTCCCCGAGGCCGATGAACTTCACTGGCAATCCCAGTTCTCTCTGGACGGCCACGACCATGCCGCCCTTGCTGGTACCGTCGAGCTTCGTGACGATCAACCCGCTCAATGGCACGGCCTTATTAAACTCCCGCGCCTGGTTCAGAGCATTCATGCCGGTCGTCGCATCGATGACCAGCAGCACCTCGTGCGGCGCCCCGGTCAGTTGTTTGCCCATCACTCGATGCAATTTCTGAAGTTCCTGCATCAGGTTGTGTTTGGTGTGCAGCCGGCCCGCGGTATCGACAAAGAGATAATCCGATTTGCGCGCCTGGGCGGCCGCCACGGCATCGTGGCCCACCGACGCAGCGTCCGCCCCGTACGCTCCGGCGACGACGTCCACTTTCAGGCGCTGGCCCCAGTGCTTGAGTTGCTCGATGGCAGCCGCTCGAAAAGTGTCGCACGCCGCCAGCAACACGGTCTGCCCGCGGGATTGAATCAAATGCGCCAGCTTGGCTGCCGTGGTCGTTTTGCCAGTTCCGTTGACCCCGACCACCGAGACAACCGTCGGTCCGTTCGGCGCCCGCAACAGTTCAACCCGCGCCGACCCCAGGCTGGCCTCGACCTCGCGCTCAGCGACGGCAAACACATCCAGCCCGGAGGTGCCTTGAGATTCATAGGACTTCCTGACTGCCTCCAGGATCTGTGCCGTCATGTCGATGCCCAAATCGGCGGAAATCAGAGCCGCCTCCAGTTCCTCGAGCGCCTCGGCTGGCAGCCTGGGCGAGCGGGTGACGATGCGTTTGATCTCGTGCGCCAGCTTGCTCTGCGTTTTCTGGAGGCCGGCCTTGAATTTATCGAATAAGCCCATGCTACGAGTGCGGAGTGCGGAATGCGGAGTGCGGATGAGGAGCGGGCATCATGCGGGAAAGAGGCACGACGACTGCGGAACTCACCTGTGGGGAGTGCGGAACGGAGGCGGGCATCATGCTGAGGAGTGGCGCGCTGCGGCGGCCTTGCGTTCAGCGGCTTTGGCCTTGAGCTTCTCCACGTGGGCGTAAGGGAGCCGCACCGAGCCGATCAGCGGCCGGCCTTTGCTCAAGCCATGGCAGTCGGACCCACCCGTCACCAGGAGCTGAAAGCGAGCTGCGATTTGCAGATAATGCTCGGCGGTCGCGGCCGAATGCTTGGTGTGGAAGCATTCGATGCCATCCAACCCTCCCTCAACCATACGTGGAATAACCTCGTCGCTGCGGTTCAGGCCCGGATGCGCCATGACCGCCACCCCGCCCGACTGGTGAATCAGTTCCGTGGCGTCGTCGGCCGACATTTTGAATTTGGGCACCCAGGCCGGGCGGTTCTTTTTGAGGAACCGTTCGAAGGCTTCGTCCAGGCTGCCGACCAGCCCAGCCTGGACCAACGCGCGGGCGACATGGGGCCGCCCAGGCGCGCGGCAGTTCGCCAGGGCAAACACCTCCTCAGCCTGGAGCGGCACATTGATTTCATTTAAGCGTTGGACCATCTCGCGAATCCGGTTTTGGCGCACGGCTTGAAATTTGGCGATCTCGGTCAAGAATCTGGGGTTTAGCGGGTCGATGCTGTATCCGAGAAGGTGGATCTCCCGACCATCCTGCTCAGCCGTTAGCTCAGTTCCGGTAATGAACTCAATTCCGGCCGCTTCGCAAGCGTTGGCGGTGGGGACGCAGCCCTCGACCGTGTCATGGTCGGTTAACGCCAGGACGTGCAGTTCCTGGCGTTGCGCCTGAGCCACCAATTCCTCCGGCGAATAAGTGCCATCCGAGAAAAAGGTGTGCAAGTGAAGATCGCCGTACCGGCTCGTGAGACTGGCGCTCATTTGACGATCCGCGCCGGACGCAGCAATTCTCCTTTGACCTTATCAAGAATGCCATTGACGAATTTGCCGCTGTCCTCGGTCGAAAACTTTTTGGCGATATCCACCGCTTCGTTGATGCTGACCACCGGCGGGATATCGTCACGATGGAGCATTTCGAAAATGGCTAACCGCAGGACGTTCCGGTCGACCGCTGCGATCCGATGCAGGTCCCAATTGATCGCATGTTTCTTAATCACCTCGTCGGCCTCCTGGCGGTGTTCGATGGCCCCGCGGATCAGCGGATCAGCAAACAGCCGCACCGCCGCCTCCTCCGCGGTTGGCGGGGTGTGGTCAGCCGGCTCGCCCCAGGTCGCGACGCCTTTCTCCTCGGCGATCGCGGCGGCTCGCTGCGTATCCCAAAATTGTTCCAGCGCCGCCCCGAGATCCTCCGGCGGATTGATATCATGCTGAAACAGAAATTGCACAGCGCGCTCGCGGGCTTCACGTCTTTTACCCATAGCTCCACCATGCCGCAGAAAGGCCCCCCGTGAAATGAAAATTTTCAGTTCCGCGCGCGGAGCGCGACACCGCCAACCAACTAGACTGGACATTTCTTTGCCGGGCCCTCTGGGAGTTGCCACTCGAAAGTCAGGTCCGTGGCCGACCGTTCTTCGGTCCCGAAGGGACATGCGAAAATAACCCACCCATTTCTGGGTGGGTTTAGAACGAACCGACACTGGCAAGTCCCGAGAGTGGCGAAAGAAATCGGCCCGGCTTTCAGGACCGTTCTGCGCACAGCCGGTTGAATGAAGAAGCTTGTTATCTGCCCTCCCTTAGGGTTGCTCCCGACCTCCTCAGACAGGGTTTTGGCCCGGTCTTTGTAGCCGAGCTTCGGCCAGATCGATGTCCCGCTGGATCCGCCCGAAAGCGTGGTTATCGAGTTGCTCTTCGTTTCGGAGTTGGATGACCGTGTCACGTTCCGTCCGCAGAATTTCACGGGCTAATTCTTCAAAATCGGGCGAGAACAATCCCGTTCCGGTCCCTTCCTGCGAGGGTTCATTGCGCAATTGCCGAATGCGGTCCGCGTATTCAGTTCGTAGACGTTCGACGGTTTCCGGCCGGACGCGGCTCGATGAGCTCATTTCCTCGAGCCGCGCCAGCGCGGCCTCGTTCGCCTTCAGTCGCGCGCTCCGTTCCTCTTTTTCCGAACCGTGATCATCGACCACTTTGAGCCAGCGAACGAGCGGCGACAAAGACAGTCCCTGCAAAACCAGCGTTCCGAAAATGACGCCGAACGTCAGCAACAGGATCAGGTCGCGTCCGGGGAACGGTTGGCCGTTGGGCAGCACGAATGGAATGGCCAGCGCGCCCGCAAGCGAATCCGCTCCTCGCATCCCCGTCCAGGCAATCAACGCGCTGTGTTGCCAGGGAGCAGGATTCTCGTTGCGAAACTTTCGACTTAGCAGGCGCGGAAGATAGCTCGTCCCGAAAATCCAGACGAAACGAACCAGGACGATGCCAACCAGGACGAGCCCGGCAAGCTTTGCTGATTGCCCCATGGAGCTGGGAGGGAGCGAACGAAGAACCACGGGCAGTTCCAGACCGATGAGCATGAACAGCACTCCGTTAAGGATAAACACGACCGTTTCCCAAACCGGCAAGGCCTGGAGTCGCATCCTTCCCCTTAGGATTCCGGGCGCGTGCCAGCCATAAAGAATGCCGGCGATGACCACCGCCAGGATTCCGGAAACGTGCAGGCGTTCGCCGGCGAAATACGCCACATACGGCGTTAGCAGCGAGAACATGGTCTGGACGGGGGGATCATCCAGGCGTCGTTGGACTTGGATGGCCAGCCAGCCTGTCGCCAGACCAACGCAGATGCCGCCTGCTGCCACGACCAGAAACTGCGTGCTGGCCTCGGCGAGCGAAAAGCTCCCCGTCATCACCGCCGCCACCGCGAAGCGAAACGAGATAAACGAAGTCGCGTCGTTCGCCAGACTTTCCCCTTCCAGGATCACCACAATCTTTCGCGGCACGCGCATGTGTTGCGTCACCGACAGGGCCGCCACCGCGTCAGGAGGGGAAATGATGGCGCCGAAGACAAAGCCCACCGCCAACGGCAATCCAACGAGCGAATGGAACAGGTAAGCCGTGGCCGTCATCGTGGCCAGGACCAAACCGATGGCCAGGAACAAAATGGGGCGCAGGTTCGCGCGGAAATCCCGCCATGTCGTATATACGGCGGCAGGATAGAGCAGGGGCGGAAGAAAAAGATCAAACACCAGTTGCGGGTCCAGATGAATGACGGGAACGCCCGGAACCAGAGCCAGCCCAAGACCCCCGATAGTCAGCAGGATCGGGTAAGGTATCCTGATCTTCTGCGCCGCCAGCGCCAGCAACCCAACGGCGACCAGACAAATCAAAATGAACTCAGGTGTTCCTACCATAGGTTTCGACGACCCGCCACCCTCGCCGGAACCAGCCCAGACGTCCAGACAACATCAGCAGGATCGCAAACTTGGGACGAAAACGGGGTCGGAAACGGGGTCGCCCATTAAGGCGGGACTGACCCCGTTTTGGACGCCCATGATGGCAGATGTAACCACTGCCCTACTCTTTGGGCCACAGCCGCGGCCACGAACGGCGATTTGTTCGTCTCAGGGTCTTTCACTTCCATCGGTGGCGTTAGCGCCGCGAATGTGGCGCGTTGGGACGGCAACTCTTGGAGCGCGCTTGGGGTTGGCTTCGGGACCGGCGTTTCTTGCATCGCGCCGTTGCCCAACGGTGATGTCGTGTTTGGGGGGACAGCGCTTTGGAACGGCAGCACCTGGACGGACATGAATGCCGGTTTAGCCAACGTTCTATCGTTGAATGCACTCGCGGTGCTTCCAAACGGAACATTAGTGGTTGGCGGCCAGTTTACCTTGGCCAATACGTTTACCACCCTGGGCAATGTCGCTTATTGGACGGGTACGAATTGGGCGCCATTCGGGACGGGAGTCAACAACAGCGTTAATGCGCTCACGGTTCTCGATAACAACGGTTTTGTTGCTGCGGGTGCCTTTTCGATAGCTGGAGGACATCACGCTTCGCGCATTGCCCGATGGAGCGGCAGCGACTGGAGTTTCTATGGATCCGGGTTCTCGCCAGGCTATATCGCAGCTTTTGCGCGAATGACAACTGGCGGCACCATCTGAATTATATCGCCCGATGGGACGGCTCGCGATGGGCGCCCTTGGGCACCGGCATGAATCGCGATGTCGATGCTTTGGCCGACACACCGACCGGCGATCTACTCGCCGGCGGTCATTTTGGCACTTCTGGCGACCTTGTTACATCACGGATTGCGCAATGGAACGGGATGGCCTGGTCTGGATTTGGCAGTGGACTGTCACCAAATGGTTCGTCATACGTTGAATCGATTGCAGTTCTGACGAATGGAAACTTGGTCATTGGCGGCAATTTTGCCCGGGTCGGCTCGACGAATGTCAGTAACATCGCTGTTTGGAACGGCTCCGCCTGGACCGGTGTGGGCTCAGGCACCAGTGGGACGCCCACACCCGACGTCTTTGCGCTCATGCCGCTGCCGGATGGCGGGTTCATCGCTGGTGGCGGGTTTGCGGCGATTGAC
>JANXQE010000709.1 GCA_025356925.1 Limisphaerales bacterium
GCTGCCGGCTCTGGTTGAACAATTAGTCAGCACCGGCTCGCAGCACAAGTTGGACGAACAACTGATCGTGCTGGTAGAAGGGCTGATCGGGTTAGTGGCTAACCCGGATCATCGCCAGATGATCATCAACAACCTCGGCAAAACCGGCGGCCAGGCCAAAACCCTGAAGTACGTGCTCAAGCTGCGCGCCGAAAAAGTGCTGGAACCGGACCAGATTGCAACGGAGTTCGTGAAACACCTCATCCCGTTGCCGCCGCAGCAGCCGCCCGCTCCGGCCGTGCTGGCCGACGGCATTCGGTTGCTCAGCCTGGCCATGCAAAAGTTGGTGCTGCGCTATCTCATCGCAAGCGATCGCTTGCGCCGAAGCGAAGCCGAAGACCTGGCCAAAGCGATTGGAGCCACGCTGGGGGTGACGGATATCGTCGAGGAGGCGAAGGCGCAGTTGGCGGTGCCGCCGGAAGTCGAGCAGCGCACGGCCTGGGACAAGATTAAGGACATGATTGCCCGGCGCACCGAGGCCACGGCGGTGGCCACCGCGATACGAGACCGGCTCAATGCCAAATACAGCGCTGAGGAACTCCGCCTGAGCTGGCTCACTTTGACCGAGGCGGATCCGATCTCGCTAATCCGGATCTTCTGCTACATCCCCTATCGGCCGGACGGGAAGACCGATGCTATCGCACGACCGGTGATCGAGACCTACGTGACGCGGTTGCTGCACGAAAAATACGCCGCGACGTACAAGAAAGTGGTCAATAGCCTCAAGAATATGTTTACCGCCAAGCCGGATAGCGCGACGCTGGTGAACTTCCTGGCGTTGGTCCGCTGGGTGGACCCGGGAGCCGCCAATAAACTCTCTGCCGATATTGGAATGACTGTCCCGGCGCATTAAACATTTTCCATTCCCACGAACCAGGCGCGGGCAGGACCATAATCGCAATCATCAATCAGTCTCAGTTCCGCGCGGCTGATTTCCTCAGCCGCGAGCTATTGCACCACGGGCTTGAGCACCATGATGTGAGCGCGAATCGCTTCCAGGAGCTGGTCGCAATCGGTTTGGTCCAGGCGCCCCAGGACGCGCTCCCAGCGATAAGCAAAGCTGCCGCCGGTATCGTACCGGCAGTGTTTGAAGAGCGTATCGAACGCGCGGCGCCGCTTCCGATAGTCCCCCTGTGTATGGAGAAAATGACTGCGGAAGGCTGCCAGGTAGGCCTGAGCAAATCCGCACGGGTCGGGCACAACCGCCTCCCGCAGGTTCACCGGCCGAGCGTAATCAGCCGCGAAGGTGACGAGCGGCTTTCGGTACTCCGTAAACGCGCCGCTATGGTCCCCGACCAGCACCTCGGACGGCAGTCCGTCAGCGCCCTCGCGCACGATTTCATCACCGTCATCGAACGCGGGTCGGGCGCTGTCGAAGGAGCGGCCGACAATGATGCCGGCTGCGGCGGCCTGGCCAATCAGGGTTGCCAGCTTGAGGGCATAACCCGGCCGTAAATAGCGCTCGAGCGGCAGCTTATCGGTGGCAATTCCTGAAAGATACTCGCGTTCAAAGTAGGTGCTGCGAATCGTTTGACCATAGAACAGGTCGTTCTTGCCTCGATAAACCTCCGTCAGCCGGCGCATGAAAAACCGGCGGCAGAGATTCATGCCCAACTGGCGGCAGCCCAGACGGCGGTCGAGCCAGTAGTCCGTATATTCGTCGCTCTCTTGAATCGCTTGAAGCAGGCCTTTGCCCTCATCGAGGTGTTCCCACACGCCCCACTTCTGCAGACGGAGAAAGCGCCGGAGCTCAAGTGGCTCCCCCTGGGCTTTGAACTCGGCAATGAACACACCCCGTCTTCCTTCCGTCTGAGGCCGATCCAACGACAACGATTCGGGCACGCGTCCCAGGTTGATGTACTCCAGGTCGCCGTAATCCCGGATGAAATTGAAAATAATATCCTTGGCCCGGGCATCGCTTAGCCGCTGCAACTCGGCGTCTTCCGGGTGGCACAGCGCTTCCTCGAACACCGGGTCGAGCAGGAACTCGCCTCCTTCGAACCGCCCGCCCGCCAGCCACTCGATTTGAAGGAAGAACTCCGGGCTCAGACCGCTGAGCAACTGCTCCGTCTCAGCTTCATTGCCTTCGAGAAACAAGGTCAAAACCATCCTCTCGGACCAGGCTTTGTTGCCCGGGTCATCTTTGCGGAAAGGCTGGGGGACGGCCGCCTGAAAACGGGCTTTCAGGCCGGCAAACTCGGCTGATAACTGCTCGTGAGGCATCTCCTCGAAAAGTTTTCCAGCCATGTCGCTGGGCCCGAAACAATGCGGGTCGGCCGCGAAGAAATCGAGCTCCAGTCGGCCGAGCCGGTTGTGACGGTTCGAATGTTCCGCAATCTCTTGCAGGTGGCGCGCCAGGCTCGCGGGATCGAGTGTGCCCAGTTGCGCGAATTCACAACACGTCAGCCACCGAGTTCCCGTGAGCTGGTTGTAGAAATAAATAGGCAAGCCGAGAATCCGGACTTTCGAACCCAACACCAGGCGCTGTCTGGTTTCCCGGCTTTTGGGAATGGAACTCAGGCGCCAGTACTCACCACGCCGTTTAATGGCCTCACGGACACGCGAATCGGAAACGGACAGGAACTTCACTCGCCGTTTTGATACCATGGTTTGGAGGAGATCATCGGCCGCAAACGCCAACTCCATCCGCTCCGGATCGGGCCGGATCAGAATGTGGTCGGCCTCGAAAATCAGATCGACGGAATCGGCGGCCAGGGCTTGCTCTTGCTCGGGTGTCAACGGCGGCAACGCGTCGCTGGCGCGTTGGGTGTTGACCCGGTCAATGAAGTTCACGCGCTGCCAGGCGTGCACGCCGGGCGCCTGTGTGTACAGGACGTTCCGTTGCAGGAATAGAGTTCCAATCCGGGTTAAGAGTTGGCCTTGTGGATCCCGCGCGAACGGGCGGGGCCCAATAACTTCGAGTTGCATCGGAGCTATGAAGATGCCTCCCGAAGTCGAAATTGTCCACCACCGAGCCACGCCGGATCGCTGCTTCTTTGGGGTGCAGGGTCACCCCGGAGCGCGGAGGTGAGGTCGGGCAGGAGACCCGATTGACCAGTCGTTAAAAGCGCCACGTGAGCGCCGCCCGTACTCGGTAATCGGGCACGACCTGTTGGCCGGTGGTGACGATGCTCACGGGCAAATCCGCGCCGATCTGCGCACTCAGTTGGCTCGTCCAGGTGAAATTGATTTGCGGCCCGAGATACACCGCCGTAATGGCCGTGTCACCGGTGGGTACACCTCCAATTGTATCCTGGGACTTGCTCTCCCCTGACACAACAGCTTGCAACGAAAGGGTGCGTTGATGGCCCAGCAGCAAATAAACGCCCGGACCGCCAAACCAAATCCAGTCGTTGGCGAACTGATAGCCAAAATCTCCTTCGCTGCGTCTCGCGTATTGCATCGTACCGGTCAGGAACAGCCTTTGCCAGCGGGCGAAGAAGCCGGTGCCGACCAGGCCATCGAATGATCCCGACCCCAAAGCCAAATCATGTCCGCCGATGCCAGGCGCAAAGTCCGCTTCATTCGGGTTGAGGTGGGCCGCGTCGCCAGTCGGGAACTTCAGGCCACCCAGAGCAGTCCAGTTGAACGTGAATTTCTCCGTAAGCTTCTCATAGAGGCGGAAATTCCCAATTAGCGAAACGTCGCCGAGGCCTACTTCGCTGCCGCGCTGGGCCAGGTAGCCATACTGCCGATAAATCACCGGCAAGTTGAATTGGAGACCAACTCGGTTGTTGAAATTGTAGCCAGCGAAAACCTGGGAGGACGAGCTGTTGATATACTGGTTTCCGACGTTCTGCGCCTCCCTCCCATCGATCTGAAAGGTGTTGAAATACGTGAATTGCTCAGCGATGCCGCCGAAAAATCCCACGCCGCTTCCACCTTGTGCCTCCGTCGCGGCGTAAACGGAACACAAGTCACAAGCCACCACCGGCTGCGCACACGCGGCAGCCAAGACTACAGAAACGGAAAACTTCATACATTCCAAAGTTGCGAAGAAGCCCCACGGCATCCTCATCAGATTAAAAGCAAAACGAACGGAAGAGCGCTTAACGCGCAGCCGACCGAGCCTGACTAGCCAAGGAATGGTCTCGGAGGAGGAACTGGCGGGTCGTGGGGCAAGGTGTTGGCAGTGGCATCAGGGACACACATCACCCAAAAATGCGATGGCGCCGCGAAGATGAAGGCGCTGGGCGTGAATGAAAACTCAAGCTTCTTTCCTTCGGGGCGAAACTCCGCTTTTTTCTCGGTCTGCCGACCATTGGCGATTTGCTTACAAAGTGAGCAGGGATGTTTGCCGTCGAACGTGCGCCCGACGGCTTCGGAAACGGAAGCGGTGCGAAGACTTTGGGCCAACATTGTTGTCCACGCGACCGACTGCAGGACGGCCCAGTGAGCCCCAATCGCCGTCATC
>JANXQE010000717.1 GCA_025356925.1 Limisphaerales bacterium
GGCAGCGGAGCGTGCAATTGGTAGAGGATGTTGCAGAACACATCGGTATCAATTTCCGGATCGAGGTTCTCCAACTCCACCCGAAAGCCCTTGCGGAACGGCATGGGCCATTTGCAGAAAAAGCCGCCGCTCGATGTGCCGAAGTAGCGCGACGCGAAGCTCGCCACCTCGCACAGGCCGGCACCGAAGAAATCACCGACTGGCGCCGCCACCGCCGGTTCTTTAGAACCATCCCAGTAAATGCGTAGAATCAGCGTTTTGAGAATGGATTGGCTAACCAGTGCTTTAGTGTTCCAATGTTGCCAAAACCATCCCGGAAACGTGAGCCAGAATTGTGCGATGTACCCGTGGCCTTCGGCTTCGGCGATGGTCACTCGTTTGCCTCGCGGCACGGGGATCGTCTTGCTCTTTCGTCCGAGGTTGAAGGTGGTGAGCTGCCGGGTCGTTTCACCGCTGAGCGTGGCCAATCGCAGGCCGTCGGCGGCGGAAGGACGAACCGTATCCGATTTGTCGGGTTTGTTTTCCCCTGCCGGAGCGCCGATGGCGGGTAAAACCGCTGACGTGCTCAGAGCTGCGACCGAAGTGCAAAACTTGCGACGATCCATAGTGGGGGAAAGGATAGCGAAAGGGGTTGCGAAGGTCAAAATGTGCCTCGGTGCTCAGTCTCGCGCTTTCGTGATCTCCACGTAATCGATGCACGCTTGCTCTCCGCCTTGCGCTTTTCCTTCGATTCGGATTTCGTCGCCCGGGCGCAAAGCCACTCCTTTTACGGTGTGTCGCGTTGAGGTGTGGCCATCTGGGCGACTGCTCGGCAGCAAATCGTCGGCGAGCCAATGATCCTTCACCTGATTAGCCACGAACACTGAAAACTCCGAAACCCCGTCGTTCTCATCAAAATATTGAACCGCGAGGTCAAACCGCCCGGGTTTGCCTGAATACCGGACGCTCACGGAACCATGTCGGTCTGGAATCGAGACCTGCACCGCTTTGCCTCCTGACGCAGCCTCCCAGGGTTTGATATCGATCGCGGAATATCCGTTCAGCCCCATACTTTCAGCCTCGATGCGATTGGGAAAATGCCCGGCCCGGCCCTGCTGGTCAGCTAGGCCCGATTGTCGCAAGAACCAGCTGTTGATGGCGTCACGCCAAACGATGGCGTGGCCGGCCTGGTACTCTAGACGCTCCAAAACGTCGCGGTAACGCTCCTCGTCCATGCGGCCTCTTAAGGCTGACCACTGCTCAACGAATCGAGCGGCCTGCTCCGCGCCTTTATAATGCGAATCGTAAATGTGCTGAATCACCGTTTTGCCTGAATGAAGCTCGTACGTATAAGGCACGTGATGCATGAAAAGCAGCAACTGATCAGGACAGGTCTTTAGCGACTCGAACCGGGCGGCAACCTGCCCAGAGTATTGCCCGATGAACCCGGTCCCGGTGGCCACGGTCCGGTCCATCCCAATCCCGTGCTCATCCGCGCGATGCCACTGGCCCCACCCGTTGCGCTCGGACGATTCAACTGCCGGACCGTAGTGAACCCCGATGATATCCGTGAGCGTGCCCGCGCCGAGCGGGCCAGTGTAGTTTTCATAAGCTGGCCACGATTTCAGCTCCAAATCGACAATAGTTTGAACGACGCGCGGATCGTGGCCGAAGGTTAACCGGGTCCACTCCTCGGCAATCTTCCGGGAGCTCAGCTCCGGATCCCAGGCTAATCGCCCAAACCCGTAGAGGTTGGCGAGTGCAAGATGATGCCCAAGCCAGTTGGTGTCGCGTCCGACGTTCGAGACCCCGACGAATCCCCCTCTCGGGAGACTGAAGATCTTGCCGGCCACCAAAGCCTTGACCGGCGTGCCGGGTCCGTTGGCTTGCATGTCGAAATCCAGTACCTCCTTCCACATCGGCACCAGATAACAAACATGCCGTTGCTGGCCGGTGTATTCCTGTGTGATTTGGAGTTCGATCGCCTGACTGGTCTTTTCCAGACCACCAAGTAAGGGGGACGCCGGCTCGCGCACCTGGAAATCGATCGGGCCGTGTTTGATCTGGACTATCACATTGTCGTCGAATTTCCCGTCCAGCTTGTGAAAATTGTCGTAAGCTGCGTTGGCGCGATCTAGCTTGAGATTCCGCCAGTCCATGTGGTGATCGTAAACGAACCCGCGATAAAGCAGGAGACCACCATGCGCTTTGAGCGGACGGGCAATGGCATTTGCGGCGTCGGCGTGCGTGCGGCCGTATTCCGAAGGCCCCAGGCGTCCCTCCGAGTCGGCTTTGAGAATAAACCCGGCCAGGTCAGGGATCGCCCGATACACTTCATCGACCTTTGTTTTCCAGAATTCAACCGCCCGCGGGTCGAGCGGATCGAACGTGTCAATCCGACCAATCCTTCGGGGGCTCGCAAAATCCAGCGACATCAGCAATCGCACCCCCCACGGGCGGAAGGCCTCCGCCATCCGCGCCACTTCGGTCAGATACTCCGGAGTGATCACACGGGTGTCCGCATTGACGTTGTTGATCGAACAACCATTGATGCCGATCGAAGCCATTAACCTGGCGTAGTCCCGAGCTCGGGTTAAACCTCCGGCAATGTGATCCTGGTCCCAGAAAATCGATTTCCCCGCATAGCCACGCTCGATGCTGCCGTCGAGATTGTCCCAATGGTTGAGAAACCGAATTGGAGCGTAAGGGCTCTCCGTCACATCCAGGGCTGCGACTGATTCATGCAGCGCAATCCTCCTCAACAAAGCGAAGGTTCCATAAAGCACGCCGCGATCGTTCAAGCCAGTCACCACCACGTCCATTCCGCCTTTGCGCCGGACGCTCTTGAGCCAGAACCCATCCTGAACCAGTTTCGGAACGTCCGGCAATCCCGGCACGACACGCTTTACGTCCGCTACAGTCCCGAGCGCGATTACATTTTCATTAAATAAGCCTGGCGCGTTCCGGAACCCCGCTCCCAACATCCCAGACAAGCCGCAGAGCAATTCTGATTGTGCCGACCGAAGAACGACGGAATCCCCAGCCACGACCACCACCTTCGCCAGCGCAGCATAGGTCCGCAGTATCGTTTGGTCGTCGATCGGCCGGTACCGCAGCCACGCATCGTAGCCGGTCTCGGCCCGCAGCACTGAGCAGTGCGCCCACAGGGCGAGTAGCAGAAGGAATTCGGAAGCGTGCTGTTTCAATTGTCCAGGTGTGTGCGTCCACGGAAGGATGCAGCACGCGTCATGGGCGTCAACCATGACGTTTCGGCGCCGCGCGGACGTTCCAGTCCGATGCCACTAGGATTTGGCGGGATCATCCCGTAGGGATGAATGAGAATAGCCCATCGTTTCAACGGTGGGTATTACGATGCACACCGATTCGGTAGTCCCATAAGGGACGGCAGATGACAACCATTTTCAAATGGCTGAGCGTTGAAAGGCACAGAAAACTGGGCGGGTTCTTTCGTCCCTGTCGGGACTTGCGTGGTTCGGTGCGCAAACCAACGGCTTCGGATTCACCATTTCATGGGCAACCAACGCCTCCGTGGTCGTCGAAGCTTCTAGCGATTTGAACAATCCGAAATGGTCCCCCGTGCAAACCAACACCCTCAACGGTGGCACTTTTTATTTCAGCGAGCCCGAGTGGACAAACTATCCGAACCGGTTCTATCGGGTCCGCTCCCAGTAATGGTACAGTCACAAATCCGTTTAACCAACACCCCGGGTGCCACAGTCATTACCGACGCGCAGGCGACGAACTTGCCACACGAG
>JANXQE010000742.1 GCA_025356925.1 Limisphaerales bacterium
CTACACCAATCATACCTTGCTCCCGGAGGCACTGGAACGCTGGGGCGTCCCGCTCTTTGCCAGTGTTCTACCTCGGCACCTCGAAATCATCTACGAAATAAACCACCGTTTCCTCGACGAAGTCCGCGCCCGATTCCCGGGGGACGAGGCGCGCCTTTCCCGGTTGTCCTTAATCGACGAGCACGGGGAACGTTATGTGCGCATGGCCAACCTGGCCTGCGTCGGCAGCCGGGCCGTCAACGGCGTGGCCAAATTGCACAGCGACCTCCTTCAGCGAGGAGTGCTGAACGACTTTTATGAGTTTAACCCCAAATTGTTCACCAATGTTACTAACGGTGTAACGCCGCGAAGATTTTTGCTTCTGAGCAACCCGAAACTGGCCAGCCTAATTACCCGGCGAATCGGGGACTCCTGGGTCAAAAACCTGGACGAATTGCGCAAACTGGAGCCGCTGGCGGCAGACCCCGAATTCCAGCAGGAGTGGCGGGAAATAAAGCAGCATAACAAGCGCGAGTTGGCGAAAATCATCGAGCACCGCATCGGCATCCAGGTGCGCCCTGATTCCTTGTTCGATATTCAGGTCAAGCGGTTGCATGAATACAAGCGCCAGCATCTGAACGTTCTGCATATTATCAGTCTCTACAATCGGTTGAAGCAAGACCCCAAGGCCAATCTGCCTGCGCGCACTTTTATCTTTGGGGGCAAAGCGGCTCCCGGCTATTACATGGCCAAGCTCATAATCAAATTGGTCAACTCCGTGGCGGAGCGCATCAACAACGATCCGATTGTGAAGGACCGGCTGCGAGTGGTGTTCTATCCGAATTTCAGTGTCAAAAATGCGCAACGCATTTATCCGGCCGCCGATCTTTCCGAGCAAATTTCCACGGCCGGCAAAGAAGCTTCGGGCACCGGCAACATGAAGTTCGCGCTCAACGGCGCCTTGACGATTGGCACGCTTGACGGCGCCAATGTGGAAATCCGCCAGGAGGTTGGCGCGGAAAACTTCTTCCTCTTCGGGCTGACCGAGGGCGAAGTACAGTCCTTGCGCTCCAACGGCTACCGGCCCTATGAGTATTACAGCAAAAATGCCGGTTTGAAGGAGGTCATTGATCAGATTCAGTCCGGCCATTTTTCGCCCGAGGATCCGGGCCTGTTCCGCCCCTTGGTCGATTCCATGCTGTGCCACGACGAGTATATGGTGATGGCTGATTATCAAGCCTACCTTGATACACAGGAAAAGGTTGGGCAAACCTACCTCGATGCCAATCTGTGGACAAAGATGTCGATCTTGAACGTGGCTCGCATCGGCTACTTCTCCTCCGACCGGGCGATCAGGGAATATTGCCAGAACATCTGGAAGGTTGCCCCCGTGCGAATCGAGTTAGGGACGCAGAAGGCCCGCGGAGCGAGAAGCTCGAAATCAGACGTCAGCACTCAGATACCAGACGTCAGACTGCCGCTCCCGGAGATAAGAGGTCAGAAGCCCAAGATCCGAGATCAGAGGCAGGAACGCTAGCCTCGTCGGTGCGATGGACCCCATTGCAACGAAGCAAGCTTTTGTGGCTTAAGGGCACTGGACGGCTCGATAAAACCGGGGGGGCGAGTTCGTCGTCGAATCGATGAAGCTTAAGGTAGCGCCGTTAAGAGTGTTCGTGCTTATGGGAATCCAATTCTGCATATCCGCAGAGGCTTCAATGACCACGGGATTTCCCGCCCGCCCCTCCAAGGTCAATTGCACACGTCCATCCGCCAGCCGGCTTTGGCCTATAAGCCGTGGATGCAGCAGATCCAGAGAGAACTCCAAACTCCAACCGCCCGCAATCGCACCGTCATCAAGTGTCGCGTCATCGACGACAAAGAGGGCCCAAGTCCCGTTCGGACTCATTCCGTTGAAGGAAGCTAAATTGGTTGCGTGGAGTCCTGCGGGCGCCGGGGCGGGAAATGGATCGCCAGGCTCGAAGTCGGTGGGCCGGTAAACTCCGGAGATGATTTGCGCCCAATTGGGCAGCGAATTGGACGCGCCGTCATCAAAAGTCAAATTGATATCGGTGAGAGAAAACCGGCCGCCTGCATCGGACATGAGCATAATGGTTTGCCCGTTTGGCCCCATCAGCATCATATCGATGTCGCCCGGAAAGGCGTGGCTCAGATTGCTCACCGTCACCGTAAGTTTTTGGATTTTTCCGAGGAGACATTTCACCTCGATGGCCGCCGGATATGGGGTGGCAGCGCTCGCATCATTGATTTTGATCAAGCTGGAGTTGGCGACGCTCACCGGGTTGGCGGTTCGGAGTTGTTCCACCCTGAGGATGGCGCGGTTTGTGACGCTTTCACAGGGCCCCTGCAGCTCAACTGAATAGTGGCTGGGTTTTGACGCAGCCTCGACCCGTTGCAGCAGGAGAGAAGTGTTGGTCTCGCCGGGAAGAAGAACGCCATTTTTGCGCCAGATGCAGGTGAGCGGGCCGGGGCCGGAGGCGGCGGCGTTCAGCCATACGGTGTCGCAAGGGCAAATGGTTTGATCGCGCATTGGGACAACCGCGATGGGAGGGCGCACCTCCAACATGGCGCTGCTGCTATCCGTATTGCAGCCGCCAGTGACTTGCACTGAATATTCCCCGGAATCTGAGACTGTGACCGAAGGCAGAACTAGCCGGCTCGTGGTTTGAGTTAAAAGTGGAAGGCCATTTTTTTTCCAGACATAAATGAATGGCCCGGCTCCCGAGGCGGTGGTTTGGAAAGCGACCGTCTCACCGGAACAGGCCGAAGCGGAAAGCAGGGGAGTGATCGAAAGCCCTGCTAACACCGTCACATGCAGGCTGCACGAGGAGGAGTTGCCGCAGAGGTCGTGGGCCACGCAGGTGACAGTCGTGACGCCCTTCGGATAGGGTGAGTCGAGACTTTTGCCATCGCTCCGCGCGTAAGAAACCACCGGAAAGGCGCTGCAATTGTCCGTGGCGGTTGCCTCCACTATGACGTTTGGAGAACAGGTTACGATGTCCCTTGCGCAAGCGATGACAGGCGCGATCGTGTCGTGAACTGCGATCACTTGGGGGCAAATGGCAGTGTTGCCGCAGGCGTCGGTGGCCTGATACATGCGCGTAATCGCAATGGAACAGCCGTTTGTCTGAAAGGCATCGCCTATCCATCGCTTCGCCGGTTGGGCCGTGCAGTTGTCGGTCGCGGTCACCTGGCTCGTGTCCGGGAGGGGCACATCTCCCATGCAACCCACAGCGAGGTTGTTCGGACAGCTCATCGTCGGCGGGGTCGTGTCTTGCACGGTGATGAGTTGGCTGCACACCGCGGTATTGCCACAGGCGTCGATGGCCTGATAGGTGCGCGTAATCGCAATGGCACAGCCATTGGTCTGAAAGGCATCCCCTATCCATCGCTTCGTCGGTTGGGCCGTGCAATTGTCGGTCGCGGTCACTTGGATCGTGTCCGGCAGCGGCACATCTCCCATGCAACCCACAGCGAGGTTGTTCGGACAGGTCACCAAGGGTGGAGTCGTGTCTTGCACGGTGATGAGTTGGCTGCACACGGCGGTATTGCCGCAGGCGTCGATGGCCTGATAGGTGCGCGTAATCGCAATCGTGCAGCCGTTGGTCTGATAACTGTCTCCAATCCAGCGCCTGGTAAATTGGCCGGTGCAGTTGTCGGGCACAGCTAATTCGGCTGAGGCGGGAACCGGCCTCTCCCCCCAGCACTGGACGACCATGTTCGACGGACAACTGAGATTTGGCAGGGCACTATTGCGGGCCAGGCGGGCGAAATTTGTGACGCTGCCACAACCTCCCGTCACCTCGACAACGTATTGGCCAGGATCGCTGCAACCGACGGGCTGGATGCGCAACGTACTGTTAGTAGCCGAGTTGGTAATGTGGAGATTCCCGCCGTTGGTGAGGATGACGGAGCCCTTTTTCCACACCGTACTCAAGGGACCAGACCCG
>JANXQE010000787.1 GCA_025356925.1 Limisphaerales bacterium
TCCGGCCGTGATGTTCCCGAACTGATCGCTCCCGCCGATCTGCAGCCGGCAGCCGTGGTGCTTGAAGAGATGGTAGAAATCGTACGCCTGTAGCAGCATGTAGCTGAATTCCGTGTAGCTGATCCCGGCCTCGCGATCCTCCATTCGGGCCCGCACGCTTTCTTTCGCAACCATTTGGTTGACCGAAAAATGTTTTCCGATGTCGCGCAGAAAGTCGAGGTAACTGACGGGAGCAGTCCAGGTGGCATTATCGAGCAGACGAGCGGGATTAGCGGCCACCTCGAAATCGAGCAATCGCTTGAGCTGTTCTTTGATCCGGCGGATATTGTGCTCGAGCACCTCGCGTGTAAGCAACTGGCGCTCCTGGGTCTTGCCGCTGGGATCCCCGATCGAACCAGTGGCCCCGCCGGCCAGGGCGATCGGGTTCTGACCCAGTAATTGGAAGCGGCGCAATCCCAGCAGCGGCACCAAATTCCCGACGTGCAAACTGTCCGCCGTCGGATCAAACCCGGCATAGACGGTGATCGGTTTCGCCGCCACCCGCTTGGCGAGCTCCTGCAGGTCCGTGCAATCCGCTACCAGCCCGCGCCATTGCAGTTCGTCCAGAACGTTCATCGGCCAAGAATAGATGGGGGAGAATGGTTTTTCAGTGAAAATTTGAATAGATTTGAAAGTTCGGCTGTCAAAGGGATGTAAGCAATAAATCGATTAAGTAATCAGCTTATTGTAAAGTCAACTTTAGTTAATACTTGTCAGATAGGGGTTGACAGACATAAGAGTCGATGATTAATTGAGAGTAGATTACGCTTAAGAATTTTTACGGGCATTGTTAAATTGTTCTTTGTCAGCCCGATTATACGATTTCGGCTTGGGTTATGGTACAGACCCGAGCCGATGTTCTCCGTAATCCTACTGTTGTACTTAATTCGAAAATTCCCCGGGCTCTTCGGTCACCCCCTGACTGACTAGCCCGGTTTTTTTTGTACTACGCCGGCGCGCGACCGGAAGTTGGCAGACGCAGCAACCGCCGAATCCGGGTGAACGTTTCCGGCGGAAACCCCATCGCCCGTTTCAACTGGTAATCCCGTTCCAGCACGTTGGGCTGGCGTTCACAGCGCCGGAAATCTTTCCAATCCACAAACCCGCGCACCCATGGAAAATACCCGTAGACTGGAACCGGGAAGTCGCTGCCATGGACAATTCTCTGAGCCAAAGGGTCGCTGGCGCACTCCCGTACGTGGCGTCCACGGATTGGCACAGTGAAAGCGCTGTTATCACCGTAAAGCTGGGGAAAGCGTTTGGTCATTTCGACGAAGACGCCAAAGTACTCCGGGTCCGTCAGCCCACTCTTCGTCCCGCAATGCGCCGCGATGACCTTTACCCCGCACTCCAACGGCAGGGTCAGGGTGCGAGGATCACTATACTCTGCCCGGACAACGGGCAACGTGTGTTCGCCGCCGGTATGCGCCAGCAACGGCAGTTGCGCCTCGGCCATTCTCTCCCAGAACCGTGTGTAGCGCCGGTCGCTGCAGTTGATATTTTGGCAGTTGGGCAGGCATTTCATCATCACCGCGCCCTCGGCGAGGCAGCGCTCCAATTCTTCCAGTGCGTCGGGCCGGGCAGGATGAATCGAAACGGCCGGCAGGAATTCCGGATGCCTCCGCGCCAGCGTAAGCACGTACTCGTTCGGCACATAAAACGAGCCAACGTTCGGGAGCGCGGTTCCCCGATCGTCGTGGACTTGCTCCTGTGCTAGAATCACCACAGCCCCCAGCGAAGATCCACGCACTAACTCCAACAATTTTTCGACATAGAGCCGATCCAGGTCGCCCTTCAGCGCCGCCGAGGGCAAGCCAACGTGGCGCAGCATCAGCCCCGCCATCGGCCGCCGGCAGGGGCTAATGCGAAGCCAGCACCCGGTGTTCCCGGAACCGTTTCCGACGATATGGACGTGCATATCGATCGGCTTGGGTTCTGAGACCCCTCCAACCGAGGTGGCGTACTCCGAACCTGAACTCATGTCACCTCCACGATAAACTCTTGAAAGAAGGCTATCCAGCCTGGAGCGGACCACCCTCTGGGCGTCCTCGATAACTCGGGCAATAAAACCAACTGAGTCGTTCGAGTGGCAGCACGCGCAGCGCCTATGCGGTTTTCAGTTCGGTGATTAGCCCAATATCAATGATCCGATACCCTCCCTTTTCCTCAAAGATGATCATCGTGTCGCCCTTTGGGTGAATAGCTGCGGTCTGCCCCCCCTTTGATCTGAACCAAACGACCATCCGTTAGCTGAACAGAAAAGCGGCGAAAGGGTTTATGTTCAAGCGCCTTCTGTATAACTCCTGGAGTCATGTCCTCCTTAAAGTAACAGCCTCTGGTTGAGCGTGCCAGACAAGAATATCTGGCGGTCCGGGCCGGCATCCGACGGCAATCCGTTACAGCGGCCAATGAGTCCCCTGAACCTGGATTTTCCTGGGGCTAAAAAGGCAAGGAAGCCACAGCCTTACCCCTCAGAATAACGCAGCTCCATCTTATCGAGGGGGACTGTGGTTACGTCTTCAGGGTCATCGAACGCAAAAGCCAACTCGATATCGT
>JANXQE010000821.1 GCA_025356925.1 Limisphaerales bacterium
GGCTGAAGCCGCGAATCCACCTTCCAGAGAAAAAAATCTCGATGAGCTGATACTTTTTGCCTCGAAACAACGCACTGAGGGTAGAATGAGCTCAAACGAACCCTTTCTTGGCGGGGTGGTAGGCGGCCCGGCTGCGCTGGCCCCTCTCGCGCAATTGAGGTCCAGGCTATTCCACATCGCTCGACCGTCTGAACGGTGGCGCGTGAAGGCGGTAACCGGCGCACTGGCGATCCTCGGCGCCTTCCTGCCCGCATCGTTGAGTGCTGCGACGCTAGCGGATTTTGGCTACAACAGTTTGGCGGTGAACGGGGTCCCGGCGCTCAGCCCGCGTCCATTATTGGTCATACTTGTCGCTTTCGGCGCCGGAGCAAGTTTGAACCATCCGGCCGCCTATTACGACGATTTAATCTTCAACCCCGCGCGGCAGCTGAGCATGAACGGGTATTTTCGAGCAGTCTCCAACGGGCGGTTTCAATACTCACGCGGCGGTACCATTGGTCCGCTGGCCCTGCCGGCCGACGAAAAAGAAGAGGTCGGCAAATGGCCTCTTCCCACCACCCTCCGCGACACGCTCTTTTCCTCGAACGTCGTTTACCACGCCATGGTATCGGGCCTTTTTGACTTTGCGAGCTACGACGTCAACCACGATGGCCATGTGACCCCGGACGAGCTGGCCATCATAATCCTGTCTAACGACGGCGACTACACCGGCGACGGCGCGAGGTACTCCAGTGTGGTCAAGCCGGCTGGATTTAAGTACGACTGGGGCGGGGGAAACTATCCCAACGTGTCGATCCTGAATCAAGATGCTCCGTTCATCGTCATGTGCGAGGAAACCGAAGAGACCTTGGGATGTATCGACATCTATAGCGGGGAATGCCTAAGTCAAGGCTTGACGCCGCAGAGCTGCTTCTCTGGGGGTCCGGATGGCACCAGCACGTATTACCTGGATCCCTGGCACCGGATGAAACTCGGCTGGTGCGAACCCCGCATTCGTTCCTTGACCGCCGGCGGCATCGCAACAATTCCCGCCACGCAACCGAGCGATCCTACCGCGCCGATGATTCTCTATGCCCCTGCCTTGGGCACCAGCGAGTTCTTCATGCTCGAATACCGCACACAGACGAGCCCCAGTGGCTCCGGCTATGATGCGAATGTGGCGACCAATGGGTTGGCAATCTGGCACATCCAGCAGGACGCGAGTTTTAGTCCGACCCAGGTGCCCCGGTTCGATGCCGGTCCGGTTCCGACCCAGGACCTCTGGCGTTGGTGCAGCAAATGTCAAGGCCTGCATTATATCGCAAACGCAACCACCCCGGTATACGGTCCGTGCCCCGCCGGTGGCTTGCACAACAGCGGGTCCACCACGGAGTATGGGGTGGTGCTCAGTACGCCATCGGCGCCCGGTCAGCATGGGTGGAATTGGTGTCGTAAATGCCAAGGCCTGTTTTTTGGTCCTGACATGGCGACCAGCCATTGCCCGGCCGGCGGGACTCACGATGGTGCGATGAGTGGCGACTACAGCCTGATCGTGGGGGTTACGAACTCGCCCGGGCAGCACGGCTGGAACTATTGTAAAAAATGCGCGGGCATGTTCGTTGGCCCCAACCAGGCGACCAGCTTCTGTCCGGCGGGCGGCTCCCACGACGGCTCGGCGAGCGGCGATTACGCCATGCTCGAGGAAGGCCTTGACCTGGTTGTGTGGAACGAAGGGCCGCCGAACTTCCAAAGGGGCAGCAGCTTGCTCTGGGGCAGCGACGCCACCACCCGCAACCTGAGGTGGCTCAGCAGCGCAACGCCGACTCCCATCCACGTGCTACCTTTTCACACCGGCGATGGTTCTATTACCGTCCAGTGGTTGAGCCCGGGCGACACGTGGGTGGATTTCAGCTACTCGGGTGCTCCTCAACTCGGCACTCTTGCCAATCCGTTCCCGACATTTTTTCAAGGCGTGGGCGCCGTCAGCTATGGTGGCACCCTGCACATCAAGACCGGGGCGAGCCTCGAGACGGGTGATGTCACCAAAGCTATGACGATCCAAGCGTACAACGGGCCCGTCACAATCGGGGGCCCTTAGGAAGCCGTTGTTCCGCGAGTTTTCCCTCCGGGTTCATATTTATCGTAATACCGGACGTACCGTTTGGGCGTCCCCACTTCGGCCGTTGGAACGTCCGCCACCATCACCTCTGCATCTGCGGCGGCGCACGCGTTTCGCCACCGCTTAACCTATCCATGGCTGCTGGAAACACGCGCTTCGAGAAAACCCACAAGCGGACCTTCAATCGGTGTGATGGCCTTGTAATCCTTCACGCCGCGCGGCGCGCCTTTAACGCTGTCGAGGATCGCCCTCGCGCGGCCCCTTGACAGGCACTCTACCGCGAGGTAGATTCATTTCGTTGTATGGCGAAATACATTATATGACAATGCGCGAATTCATGGCCATTCCCAAGGCGCTCGCGGACGAAAACCGCGTCCGTGTGCTGCTGGCGTTGCAGGGCGGCGAGCTGTGCGTCTGCCAGATCAGGGAGCTATTCGGATTGGCCGCGTCCACCATTTCCAAGCACCTGTCCATCCTCTACCAGGCCGGCCTGGTGGATTCGCGCAAAGACGGGCGCTGGATGTACTACTCCCTGCCCGCAAGAGGGGCTTCCGGTCCGGCGCGCGAAGCGATTCGCTGGCTGGCCAAGTCGCTCACCCAGGATTCGCGCACAGCCAAAGATGCCGCGCGCCTCAAGAAAATTCTGGCCATGGATCCTGTTGAGTTATGCAAACGCCAATGTCGAAACTGAAAGTGATGTTCCTCTGCACTGGAAACTCCTGCCGCAGCCAGATGGCCGAAGGCTGGGCGCGCCAGCTTAAAGACGACGTGATCGAACCCTATTCCGCGGGGATCGAAAAGCACGATATGAACCCACACGCCGTCAAAGTCATGGCGGAAGCGGGGGTGGACATCTCGAAACACTATTCGAAAACACCGCAAGACATCGGTCCGGTTGAATTCGACTACGTCGTCACGGTGTGCGGACATGCGGATGAGAATTGCCCCGTCTTCCCGGAAAAGACCAAAGTGGTGCACGTGGGCTTTGAGGACCCGCCCAAGCTCACCCAGCAATTGCCGGACGGCGAAGAAAAGTTGGCCGTGTATCGACGGGTAAGAGATGAGATTCGGAGGTTTGTTGAGACCCTGCCCGACGAACTCACCTCCACCGATGAACCAATTCTATGCAACAAACCTCAAATCCCGAAATCATCCACCAGAAAGTCCGGGAAGGTTATAGCAAGATCGCCGTCGCCGGCAGTCCTCCCCGGTCATCCAGAGGGAGTTGCTGCGGCTCGACCCCAAGCCCAAGCGCTTTGACCCCAGTGGGCTCGGAGCAATTAGCCCGCCACATCGGCTATACTGCCGAGGAACTGGCCGCGCTGCCTGAAGGGGCGAATATGGGCCTTTCCTGCGGCAATCCCAACGCGCTTGCTTCCCTCCAGCCCGGAGAGGTTGTGCTGGACCTCGGCAGCGGTGGTGGCTTTGACTTATTCATTGCCGGCAAGAAGGTGGGGTCGATGGGTCATGCCATTGGAGTGGATATGACCGATGAAATGCTGGCGAGAGCTCGAAAGAACCTGGAATCTTACCGTCAGACCACTGGCCTCGACAACGTCGAGTTCCGCTTGGGAGAAATCGAGCATCTACCCATACCCGACGCCACCGTCGACGTCATCATCTCGAATTGCGTCATCAATCTCTCGCCAGCTAAGCCGCAAGTCTGGCGGGAAATGGCACGCGTGCTTAAGCCCGGCGGCCGCGTTGCGGTTTCCGACCTTGCGCTGCTCAAACCCCTGCCGCCGACCATTCTCGAAATGGTCGGAGCACTGGTCGGCTGTGTGGCGGGCTCGGTCCTCGTCTCCGAGACCGACGGCATGGCCAAAGCAGCCGGATTCACCAACATCGTTCTGAATCCGAAATCGGAATACATCGACGGCATGGTGGATTGGCAAGACCCGCTCTACCAAAAAATCATTGCCAACCTGCCCGCCGGAGCGAAGCCAGGCGAATACATCACCAGCCTCGAAATCACCGCCCGCAAACCAGGGCAGGCGACCTCAGCCAAACCCACCGAGCGGATCGAAGTTTATGACCCAGCCATGTGCTGCACCACCGGCGTCTGCGGGCCGGACGTTGACCCGGTGCTAATCCGGTTTGCCGCCGACCTGAAATGGCTTCAACAGCAAGGTGCGGACGTTCAGCGGTTCAACCTCTCCCAAAGCCCGGCCGCGTTTCTGGAGAACGAGCAAGTGAAGCAGGCTCTCACCGACCTGGGCGAAGCCGCCTTGCCGATGGTCTTGGCCGGCGATCGGGTTATGTCCACCGGGCGCTACGCCGAACGCGAGGAACTCGCGACCTGGGCCGGATTGAGCAAACACGAACCGGATGCCTGCTGCGGCGCGCAACAGGACGCCAAGCTCCCGGCTTCCCGCAAGTGCTGCGGCTGAACTGAACCCGCGAAGGCCGCGCCATGAACCGAGCTAAGGACAGATCATTCCGCCACTTTCTGGAGCACGCCACGCGTTTCTTGTTCTTCACCGGCAAGGGTGGGGTGGGCAAAACGTCGCTTGCGTGCGCGACCTCGATCGCCTTAGCCGACCGAGGACTGCGGGTCCTGGTCGTGAGCACAGATCCCGCGTCCAACCTCGATGAGGTTCTGGGTGTGGCGCTCGGTCCGGAAGCGAGGGCCGTTCCAGGGATGGAGCACCTCCTCGCCCTTAACATCGATCCCGAGGCGGCCGCGCGAGCCTACCGTGAGAGGCTTGTCGGCCCGTATCGTGGCAAACTCCCCGATTCCATCGTCCGGAGTATGGAGGAGCAGCTTTCCGGCGCCTGCACGATGGAAATCGCCGCGTTCGATGAGTTCGCAAGGCTCCTTGGGGAGCCTTCCGCCACAGTTGAATACGACCACGTCATTTTCGATACCGCTCCCACCGGCCATACACTGCGGCTGCTTTCTCTTCCCGGCGCCTGGACCGGATTCCTCGACGCCAACACGTCAGGCACATCGTGTCTAGGGCCGCTGGCCGGCCTGCAGAGACAGCGCACACTCTACGATGGCTCCGTCGCTGCTTTGGCAGACGGCGCACGCACCACCCTGGTGCTGGTCAGTCGGCCGCAAAAGGGTGCCCTCGATGAAGCGGAGCGCACTAGCAGGGAGCTAGCGGCCATTGGGGTCTGCAATCAGCGTCTGGTCCTCAACGGAATGTTCCACGCCTCCACTCCTGAGGATACTATTGCGGTCGCCCTCGAACAACGGGGCACGCGAGCCCTCCGAGACAAAGCTGCATTCCTCGCCACCGTTCCCCTCGCTGAGGTCCCACTCCGGACGCACAATCTTATCGGCGTCCCGACGCTCCGATCGCTTGCAGCCAATTCCGAGCCCATGCCGTTGGAATCAGAAAATCCAACTCCCGTTTTGCCTCCACTCGAATCTTTATCGTCGTTGGTCGACGCTCTTGTCCAATCGGGACGCGGCGTCATCATGACGATGGGCAAAGGCGGCGTCGGCAAAACCACTATCGCTGCCGCGATCGCAACCGAACTGGCAGGGCGCGGGCTGCCCGTCCACCTGAGCACCACCGACCCGGCAGCCCACGTCGCTGCCACAGCCGGAGCCACCACCGGCTTCGAGGTCAGCCGCATCGACCCGCAAGCTGAGAGCAAAGCCTACATGGACCAGGTGATGAGCACGGCGGGCAAAAACCTTGACGCCGGCGCCCGTGGTATGCTCGAAGAAGATTTGCGCTCGCCTTGCACCGAAGAAATCGCGGTGTTCCGCGCCTTCGCCCGCATCGTAGCCCAGGGCCGAAACCGCTTTGTCGTCCTCGACACGGCGCCGACCGGACACACCCTCTTGCTCCTCGACGCTACCGAAGCTTACCACCGCGAAGTCGCCCGCAAGGCTAGCGACATGCCGGAGGAAGTCCTGAACCTCTTGCCTCGGCTCCGTGACCCCAACTTCACCCGCGTGCTCATCGTAACCCTACCTGAGGCAACGCCGGTTCACGAAGCCGCTTCCCTCCAGGCGGACTTGCGCCGTGCCAAAATTGAGCCCTTCGCCTGGGTCATCAACCAGAGCTTTGTCGAAGCCCAAACCAGCGAGCCGCTCCTCCGCGCCCGCGGGGCAGCCGAAGTGCCTTTCATCGCTGAAGTGGCGGAGCAACATAGTTCGCGCACCGCCCTTGTGCCTTGGGTCTCAGTTGAGCCCATTGGTGCGGAGAACCTGCAGCAACTTTTTCACGAACCACAACTCCTTCACACCCGGGATTGCTGATGAGCAAAAGCAACGTGCTGTTCCTCTGCACGGCAAACTCAACGCGAAGTCAAATGGCGGAGGCCCTGCTTCGAAAACACGCGGGAGAGTACTATGAAGCATTAAGCGCGGGAATGGAGCCCATGGTAGTCCATCCCCTTGCCGTCCAGGCAATGATCGAAGTTGGCATCGACATCTCGGGCCGGCGCTCCAAAAGCGTGAAGGAGTACCTCGGCAGAATTGCTCTGGGCCATGTGATTTTTGTTTGCGCACGGGCCGAGAAAAACTGCCCTTATCTCTCCTCGCCGCTGATTCCGGAATCGTGGCCGTTTGAGGACCCAACCGCCTGTCATGGAACCGAGGAAGAATGCCTGGAGAAATTTCGCATGGTGCGCGATCAGATCGAAGGCCGCGTCAGAGCATGGCTGGTAGTGCGCCAATGAACTCACTGCCATGAGCGATCCCTCTACTGCTGTCCTGGATGTTGCCGTTCCTGCGAAGAAACGCCTCGATTTCTTCGAGCGTTATCTGACCATCTGGGTGCTGCTGTGCCTGGTCGTCGGGGTCGCCTTCGGCAAACTCTTCCCCGACCTCACCGCCGGGCTCAGCAAATTGGAATTCGGTCAAGGTTCCCAAGTGAACGTGCCCATTGGAATTCTGCTGTGGCTGATGATCTACCCCATGATGCTGAAAGTGGACTTCGGCGCGATTGGCGGCATCGCCCGCAGACCAAAAGGCCTGCTGGTTACCCTGTTTGCTCACGCTGGTGCTCATCTTTGCCTTCCAGTCCGACAACCTCACCAAGCGTTGGATCGCTGTCCTGCTCATCTCCGTGCCCATCATCATCCAGGTCTACTTTAACTCCGGGCTCGCATATCTCCTCATGCGTTTCCTGCGGGTGGAACACAGCGTCGCGTCCCCTGGAGCGCTCATCGGAGCGAGTAACTTCTTCGAGTTGGCTGTTGGCGTAGCTATCACTTTGTTTGGCGCAAACTCTGGGGCCGCCTTGGCCACCGTGGTAGGCGTCCTCGTGGAGGTCCCCGTAATGCTTTCGGTCTGCGCGTTTTGTAATCGAACACGTCATTGGTTTGTTGAACCGCAAACCGACGGACAATTGACTTAGATACGCCTGGTCACGGTGATTCGGGGGTTGTCGTGCTTCGTCCTTCTGGGTACAACGGAGTCAGGTGATGAACGTGCGGAAGTTGCTGGCTGGCCGAATCGTGATCGCATGGTTCCTCCGACTCCCAGTCTTCGCGGTGCTTTGGTGCTGGCAAATTCCGAGCTCGGCCGCGGGTTTAGATGCACTGAAAGCAGGGTTTTTCGCTCCGCCTGATTCGGCCCGGCCGTGGGTCTATTGGTTTTGGATGAACGGCAACGTTTCGCGAGAAGGAATCACGGCAGATTTGGAGGCCCTCCAGCGCGTCGGGATTGGGGGTGTCCTTTTGATGGATGTGAACCAGGATATCCCCGCCGGCCCAGTGCGTTTCGCGAGCCCAGAATGGCGTGAACTCTTCCATCACGCCGTCGTGGAAGCCACTCGGCTTGGGCTCAAAATCAGCGTCCATAACGCGGCGGGTTGGACGGGCAGCGGAGGGCCCTGGATTAAACCCGAGCTGGGAATGCAGAGACTTGTGAGTGCCAGCACCAACTTGGCAGGACCCGCGCATTTCCGAGGGGTGCTCCGGAGGTCGTCTGAATGGGAAGGTTCCAACCACGACATCGCTGTTTTGGCATTTCCAACGCTCGTGGGGGAGGGTGCTCCCTGGCCCGGGTTCAACCCAACGATCACGGCTTCGACGATGAGCGGATTTGTGGCAACGAATCTTCTTGATGCCGATCCGACGACGTTTATCACCTTGCCCGTGCCCCGGTCTCACACACCGGAATATCTCCAGCTTGAGTTCAAAGTACCGTTCAAAGCCTCGGTTCTTACATTGGCCGGCCCAGCCCGAGCGCAATCGTTCCAAGGCGTGCTCCGAACATCCGACAACGGCCGCAGCTTTCGCGACGTCCGCGAATTCAGGAACCGTGGCACGGGCGTATCCTTATTGTTTGAGGCCGCTCCAGCTCGTTATTTCCGGATCGTCTTCACCGATGCTGATCCGCATTTGGAGCGTTTGGAGTTTTCTGAACTGGAGCTGACGCCCAGCTTCCACATACAATGGGCGCAGGCAAAATCCGGCCTTGGGCCGATGCCCTCTCCTGATGGACAGCATTCAGACCTCACCAATGTCCCTTCGGGTGCCGCGATTGCCCTGGACCGGATGAAGGACCTTACTTCAGCGCTCGATTCGGAAGGCCGGCTCGAGTGGGATGTGCCGCCCGGACTTTGGACCGTTCTGCGCCTTGGCTATCAGCCCACCGGTCAGAACAACCATCCCGCACCATTGGGCGGTGCGGGCTTCGAATGCGACAAACTCAGCCGGGAGGGAATTGCGTCACACTTCTCCGGTTTCCTCGCGGGGTTGATTGAGGACTCGAGGGATGCCGCGGGAAAGGCGCTCGCGGGGACCCACATCGATAGTTGGGAGGTTGGGTTTCAAAACTGGACGCCGCATTTTGTTGAGGAGTTCCGTCGTCGTCGCGGGTATGACCCCATCCCGTACCTGCCCGCGGTTAGCGAGAGAATCGTTTCGAGTCCGGAACAATCGGAGCGGTTTTTGTGGGACATGCGGAGAACCATCGCGGACCTCGTAGCCGATAATTATGCCGGTGGGCTGGCCGAACTGGCGCATCGCTCCGGGCTGGAACTCTCGATGGAATCCTATGACAAAGGGCCGTTCGATGACTTGCTGTGTGCCGGGCGAGTCGATGTCCCGATGGCCGAGTTTTGGATCGAGGAGCAGGAGGACCTGTCCCGGCTTTATCTCCGTCCGATGCCCTCGGCGGCCCATACCAATGGCAAACGCGTCACCGCCGCGGAGGCCTTTACCGCGTATCCGCAGAATTCCAAGTGGCAGAACCATCCCTTCAAGCTTAAAGCGCTCGCGGACGCCGCCTTTTGTGAAGGAATTAATCGACTTGTTTTCCATCGGTTTGCCCATCAGCCCTGGTTGGATCGGCGGCCGGGCATGACCATGGGGCAGTTCGGCACCGAGTACGACCGCACCGAGACCTGGTGGGAGCTTTCCCGTCCCTGGCATGAGTACCTGGCTCGCTGCCAATTCCTTCTCCAGAGTGGTCTTTTCGTGGCGGACATCTGTTATGTGACGGCGGAAGGCGCGTTCCTAAAAGCTCCGAAACCGGAATTGCCCGTGCCCGAGGGCTACGATTACGACCTGGCCGCTCCGGAGGTCGTGATGACGCGCATGTCGGTCAAAGGCAACCGAGTCGTCCTGCCGGATGGCCTGAGCTACCGCGTACTCGTTCTGCCGCAAACCGGAACGATGACACCCAAGCTGCTTCGCAGGCTCGAAACATTAGTGGAAGCCGGCGCCACCGTTCTCGGGCCGAGGCCAGTGACGTCGCCCAGCCTAACCGATTACCCCGAGTGCGATGCCGAGGTGAAGCAGATCGCGGGCGATTTGTGGGGTCCGTGCGACGGTAAAACCGTTAAAGAGCACTCCTTTGGCAATGGCAGGATCGTTTGGGGCAGAGCCTTGCCGGAGGTCCTCCTGGAATCGCGAGTCGCTCCGGATTTCCAGCAACTCACTCCTACTCGAGGCAATCGTTTGCGTTATATCCACCGTCACATCGAGGATGCCGAAGCCTATTTTGTCGCCAATCCAAACCCGCCGTCAACCAACGTTGCGGGATCTGTGAGTTCGGCTGGAGCGGGGTCGCTGGTGGCACAGTGCAGTTTTAGGGTTTCTGGCAAGCAGCCGGAGATCTGGCACCCCGACACGGGTAAAATCGAGTTCCCCGCGCAATGGCGACAGGTCGCTGATCGCACCGAGCTGCCGCTCAAGTTCGATCCCGCCGGTTCTCTGTTTGTCATCTTTCGCAAAACCTCGCGGGGACTGGATCCCCTGGTGGAGGTGACCCGCAACGGTCGGGAGGAGAGCGCCGTAACTTGCACCGTTGATGACGATGACAATTTGCACGTGTCGGCCAGCCATCCCGGCAGTTACGCTCTCAGGACCGGCGAAGGAAAGATACTGCACGCGGAGCTTTCCGATTTGCCGGAACCTATCACAGTCGTTGGGCCATGGAAGTTGAGTTTCCCGCCAGGAAGCGGCGCCCCCGAGCACGTCACTCTCCAGAAATTGATTTCCTGGACCGAGCACCCTGATGCGGGAGTGAGATACTTTTCCGGCACGGCTTCCTACACCACAACGATTGACCTACCCCTTGACCTGGTCACGCGCACCCGCAGACGGTGGCTGGATCTGGGCAAAGTACAAGTCGTTGCCCAGGTGAAACTCAACGGCCAAGCCCTTGGGATTTTGTGGAAACCGCCCTTTGAAATAGAGGTCACCCGTGCGATCAGGCCGGGCGGTAACACGTTGGAGGTGGAGGTGGCCAATCTTTGGCCGAATCGACTCATCGGCGATGAGCAATTGCCCGAGGACTGCTTGTGGCGGACCCCGGCAACGGACGCAGGTGCGCCATTGGTTGAATGGCCTAAGTGGCTGCTCGAAAACAAACCCAGCCCCACCGACCGCCTGACCTTCACGACTTGGAAGCATTGGACCAAAAAATCTCCTTTGATTGAATCCGGGCTTATTGGGCCCGTAACTCTCAGACCCGAGGGAGATCTCAAGCTGCATTGAGGCAGGGTCGAGGCGATTACGCCGCCGCGCCAAATGTGTGATCGCGTTGCGAGGCGTCATTCGTGGAATCAGTACCCATTCCTCGGCCCGATAAACCTCCAGGACACCGACTTCGGCCGAAGTTCGCTCTGGACCCCCGAGCTGTCGAGGTCCGGTACGCCCGCCGGTTGGATCACCTGTTGGTCGTGGCCGCGTCGCGTTCGCGTTCCATACTTTCAGGGCAGATACTACTCGTGATAATGGCGTCGCTGTGGGCCTGGATGTAAGCCTCGACTTGGCTCCAATACCCTCTGTCGTCGCGGACGCGCTTGCACCAGGCGCAGATGGGCAGGATGCGATACTCCTTCAGGGCAGCGAGGCGCTGCGGTTCGTTGGTTGGCGTCGGGACCCTCATGTTTCAACCCGCTCCACAGAAAGGAAAGCGACCTGCACCTCAATGCCAGGACTTAAAGCCACACGAGTTCTGTACCCGACCTCATGGCATCAGCTCCAGGTGGCCCGGCGGTGCGAGCTTCGGTTCCTGGCCGTAGCGCTCCTGAGCTGTCAGGGAAGTCTCGCGAGCCGCGGTTGTGTGCTCGCTCGGCATTAGCTCCGCAGCAAGCGGCGGGGAATTGGCAGTCCTGCCGGTGCCCTGGTTGGCCCCTTCAACAATTGTGCGGAGACAGTTCTGAGACTCCTCCATGTCGCTAATCTGTGTGGCACGCTTCCCACCATTCTCCTCGAGAACTACGCGAAATAAGTCAGCCATAAAACCCAAGTCACTTGAAAGTGATTCTGCCCCGTACCGCCGTTGGCCATTCCCGCGTTTGTTTGGTCGGCGGCATAACGATTTGCAACGACTGTGCGGCCGATCTTGCGGCCGTTTCATCGGTGCTTACCCTGTGTGAGCGACGAAAACCGCTTTGGTTCCCGAGGCGAGCCGGTTTCCTGGCGCCGGGCCGGACGCGGAGAAGTGGCGAGAGCCTCGCTGAGCTGTCATCGCCGCTGCGGACGTAGCCTCAAAGCCCAAAAAAGCAAA
>JANXQE010000835.1 GCA_025356925.1 Limisphaerales bacterium
CTCGGGCAAAGCCCTCCCGGTTCTGCGCCACTTTTATCCAGTGCTGCTTTATGCCGGGTTTTTCGCCGAGACCGGGTGGTTGAACCAGATGTTCGTCCGAGGATACCTGGATCCTGTTGTAATCCGCTGGGATGGCGCGCTGTTCCGCTGCCAGCCCAGCCTGGTCTTTATGCAAAAATTGCCGTTCCTGGCGATTAGCGAAGTATTCTATGCTGCCTATTTCTCCTATTACCTCATGATCGGCGGGGTGGGACTGGCGCTGTACGTGCGAAATCGCCGGCAGTTTTTTCACTATATCTCCGTCATCTCGTTCGTATTTTACTTTTGCTACTTGATCTACATTTTCGTGCCGGTGATTGGTCCGCCGGTTTTCTTCCGGACGATCTTTAATTACAGTTTGCCCCCGCAGCTTCAGCACCTGGCTGCTTCGGAACAAGTTCCGGAGGCCATCAAAGCGGGTATTTTTTATCAAGTGATGAAATGGATCTACCAGGTATTCGAGGCTCCCGGGGCGGCCATCCCGAGCAGCCATGTCGCGATCGCCCTCTGCACGGTGTCTTTCTCCTTCCGTTACCTGCGCGCGGTCCGCTGGTTCCACCTGGCCCTGGCAGTGCTGTTGTGCCTGGCAACCATTTACTGCCGCTACCATTATGCCGCGGATGTTCTGGCCGGAATCGCCACCGCCGTCGTACTGATCCCGATCGCCGACCGGCTTTACTTTCGGTGCGCTGGACTCACGCCCGCCGTTGCCGCAGCCCAAAACCTGGGTGCCCCGATAACACGACCCTCGACCGCGGCTGATCCGAACGCGGGCTCCGCCCACGAGACTGTGAGTTAGCCACGTTCTAGGTCATTCCTATGCCGTTTCCATTAGCCCATCCGGCTGCGGTCCTGCCGCTGGGACGTTATTGTCCCAGGTTCTTAAGCTTTCCCGCTTTGGTCGCCGGCAGCTTGAGCCCGGATCTTGGTTACCTGGTCACGTTACCAGGCGCTGGAGACTTCTCGCATGACTTGCTCGGGGGCACGGTCTTCGGGGTGGCGGCCGGGCTGCTGATTCTCGGCTTGGGTTATGCCTTGGTTCCGATGGCGATCGGCGGCCTCTGGCCGAGCCGGGTTCCACGAGGCGGTGATCCACATACGACCGCCTGGTTTAGGAGCCTGTTCCTGCCGGGATACAAGCGCTTGCTGTGCTCTGTGCTCGCGCTGATCGTCTCCCTGTTACTCGGCGTCTGGTCACACCTGCTGCTGGACTCGTTCACCCACACCAACGGTTGGCTGGTTCTTCACATTGATTTCCTGCGCAGACCGATCGCCGTAATCCGTCAGCATGAGGTGAGGCTCTGCCACTTGCTGTGGTACGTTTTTTCGTTCATCGGAGTGGCGTGGCTGGTCCTGGCTTGTCGCGATTGCCAGGCAACGCGTTCTCACGGCGCCTCAAGCCCGCCGCGCAACCGGCGTCTGCTCGAAGCGCTGCTGGTGGCTGCCTTGGTTTTGCCGATCGAGCTCGCGCATCATTTGGTTCGCTCCAAATTCGGACTGTTCCTCGTGCTCGTGTCCAGTCTGCTATTGGTGCTCGCGGTTATAGCCCGGATGGCTCCCTTCGACTCGATCAGGAGCAAGGCCGAATGCACGGACCGGGGCACCCGGTCCTAAACCGGCCGTTCGTAGATACGGTATTTCTTATAGGGGCGACCCCCGATCGCTTCGAGGACCCGGCACATCATCAGGTTGTCTTCCAGGATCCACGAGGCCTCCGATTCGCGAACGCCCGCTTTGAAGCCCACCTTCAGCCCTTCGATCAGCAGCGCCGATTCCAGGCCCTTCGAGCGATACTTCTCCTTCACGCCCAGCGTCAGGACGCGGGTGCGGGTCGGACGTTTCCAGCCAAACAGGTAAGGCAAAAAACCAAGCACCTTGGGCGTGAGCAGGCGTCCGCGCAGCGGCTGCAAGCAGATGTTGTAATCCGGCAAGGCCAACAGGAATCCTACTGGGTCGGTTCCGGCTTCAACCAGCCAGATCAGGCCCTCCATCAAGAGCGGCTTCAACCTCTTGGCCATAAAATCCACCTCGGCATCCGTCATAGGCACAAACCCCCAGTTCTCACCCCAGGCGGCGTTGTACACCTCCTTCACCTTAAGGATGTCCTGATCCAGGGTTTTCTTCAGAATCGGGCGAAACACCAGACCCGGATTTCGCGCTCGCACCTTCTCAGCGATGCGGCTCAGTCGATCCATGGGCAAGGTGGCCAGGTTAATGTGGAAAGCCAACAAATCCTTTGCCTTGCGAAAGCCTTCCGCCTCGACCAAAGGAAGATAATAACGCGGGTTGTAGGTCATCATGAACACCGGAGCCGAATCAAACCCTTCCACGAGCAAACCGCATTCATCGTTGGTGGTCGGATTCATCGGGCCTTGAACATTCTTCAGCT
>JANXQE010000399.1 GCA_025356925.1 Limisphaerales bacterium
TTCGCCGCAAGATGGCCAAGGGGTGGCGCAATGGAGAGGGTCTCATAGCATACTAGTATTTATTAAACCAGTGAAAATCACTGGCGGTCGCTTCCGGACCAAATTACATATACAAAAAGCATATGTGCATAGTCAACCACCTCCGGACTGGCGTCAAAATGAGCGCCAAACCCGACAGAGGTGGGCAAGTTGCGCAGTGGCCAGCGCGATGGCGACTGTGTTCCATGTGGAACCAAACCGAGCGTACGAATGGTAAGTTTTAGGACTACCGCAACAGGATTTCGTTGCCGGCCAACTGATGACAAAATCACTGCTCGGTCAAAGCTCACTTACTGCTCGCTTACGGTGGGAAGGCCAGCCGCTTATACTGGCAACTAACGAAACGGTGAAGCACCAGTCGGGCCATTTTGACTTTGAGACAATTCTATTAACGCTGTGGATGGATGCTATCAAATCTATTATGGAAACGAAACCAGAGGAAACTTTAGCACACCAGAATGGCACTCTGGACAAAACGGGAAGCGCGACGCTTAACCTTCCAAGCAATGTCGGCGAACGGGTTACTCTGATAGCCGACTTGGCTAGCGCTGGCGGAGTCAACGGATCCGCTGCTTTCGGACCGGCAGGCCACGTGCCGGCCGCGACAGCGCCAGAGTCTGGCTCAAGTGGTGCGGCCCCCAAGATTGACCAGAGGATGGAATCAACATCGAGGCGAGCGAGATTCCGCGGGATGACGGGCTGGACGACGCGCCTTTTGAGACCGGAGTGGTTAAACGGTCCAGGCCGAAAGCTCTTTCCTGCCACTGACGTCAATTCAAAGCTCGCTTCGCAGTTGAAGGCGCTATTTAGTGAAGCCAAAATCTTAATTACGGCCGCAAACGATCCGGGGTTCCCGCTCGGCCTGCGCCAAGCTGCTGGAGAGACTCATGGGGCATGCGCTACGAACGAAGTGGTGGCTGTTTTGTGTGATCGTGGTCTGGCGGTGCTGGTAATCACCGACCCGAAGCAGCTCGCGAGAACTCAGTCCCACCCCGCCCTGGGGTCGGGGTTGCTGACGAGTTGGAGTGGCGCTTGGCAGCATTGGATTCGAACCGACGCCCTGGAAAAGACTGAAGATCTCACCTCGACTCCAGCTGGCCCCGCAGAGGGAGTGCTTCTAATCAGAAGCGGACTGATCCCCATTGCCCGCTATGAGCCCGACGCCCAAGTGCAGTTGGTTCGCCAGGGACCAATCCCAATAGTGCCCTTGGCTGAACTGCGCTGGCTAGAGAGCACCGACAAGGACGCGAACGCCGCAAGCCGCGGCCCGTCAGCGCCGAAAGCTGCTGAGCCAGAGAAAGAGCCAGGTGACACGCAAGCCTCCGCCCCAGATCCAAACATCGATGTGGTCGAGGAAATAAGCAGGCAGTTAGGTCAAGAGCGGATCTTGAGCGGAATTTCCATTGACGACCAACGCCTGGCTCTCACCTTGACGCCCGCACCCAACCCTCAGGGCGAGTGGGGATCCACGGTGTCAGCGGGTCGCAAGCTTATAGCGGTAGAGTGTGGAATCGGAGACAGCGGTCACCTGGCGGCGGTGATTTTTAGTGACCCGGAGAGCAGCGTGGACTTCTTGAAAAGAGACTCGAAACTAGCAAAGGGACTGCGAACCAAGTCGGGTCCGGCTGAGATGCTCTGGCTGAGCATAGTGGGGCCGGCGCCACGCAATCTGCCGGCCGGGCCGATCGCTTGGATCTCCAACGGGCTCGTCCCGGTAGCAGTTGATGGCCAGGGGAAGAACGGATTTGTAGTTCAGACAGGACCCGTTCCCGTAATCCGGTTCAGCGACATTCAGTGGGCGCCCGCCACGAAGGCGAGGTTCGAGCGCGACGAAATCGAGGAACTCTTCGGACCTTTCGTGGTCGCGGCGAAACCCAAGAAATTCATTTTGAACGACGTGCACTTCGCGGAGTTATTGCTGCGTGAGCTCCGCCTCCATTTCGATCCGGGCGAGGAGACTTTCAGTCGATATCGGATTTTGGATGACTCCTGGGAGGAATTATCGCGCCCGGATCTGTGCCGATTGATCACCAACGCATTGGTCGGGGTGTCTGGCAAATTCCCGGATCATTTCCCCCCCTCCGAGATCAAGCGCCAACGCGTGGAACATATTCTTTGGCTGCTGGAGATGCGCGCTGCGGAATCCCTCGGGCAGCGCGAGATGGTGGAGGGATTCTTTGCCGAGGCCTTGCAAGCGTGCGCCGAGGCCAAACTCACCAGCAGCGAGTTGTTCGCGGCGTACCGGACGTATTGCCAGGCGCGGGATTTAACGTTGTGCACCGAGGCATTCTTTTACCGGGAGGCGGCCAAAAAATTCGGCGCAACGTCCCACTGTTTTGGGGAGAACCGTACGAAACGCGGGCGTCTTGGTTGGCAACTAAAGCCCGAGGTCATCTGCAACGCGGGAACTGATCCCGATGGGCGAGACGCACGCTGGCCCGTTTAGGCATCGCCCCGACATGTTTTCACTGAAATCACGATCGTTGAGCCGGGCCTGTTTGCATGTCATGCCCAATAGGATGAACCACGTTCCACAGAGAGCCGAGGTTGCGTACCACGGTAGAGTACCGCAGGGGTTTAACTCCCGGCTCATGCAAAGATCGATCGTGGCGTCCGCGACGCCTCGGCTCACTGGGCTTCCCGACTATCCAAATCCTCCGTTCAGCACTTTCTGCTCTTCTTATCTGCGTGCCAGCTCCCCCCATTTGGGAATTTGGCGTCCTTGCCGTCCTTGGCGTCCTAAATCCCTGGCGGGCTCAGATACCGCGGCAGAGCGCTCCTGCCTTTGCGCGCGGCAGCTTTATGCTCAGCACAAACGACTTACAACGCGGTGGCGATGGACGAGTGGCCGCCGGTGCGAACCTAACCAGCGCCAGCTCTCGGCTCACTCGCGCGGCGTCCTTGGCGTCCTGGCCTCTTTGGCCGCATTGGAGAATGTTCCACGTGGAAAATGAAAAAGCAGGCAAGCTAATGATTTTCTTACGACCCAGACCCACCGCGCAGATGCCCGTAAAGTTAGCAGCACTTCGTACACCGTTTGCTCTAGCGACGATTTCACGCCGTCGCGGGAAGACACAAAATCTCATATGAACACGCAGCGAATCCAATTCTTGATCGGGCTCATCCCGTCAAGTGCCACCTACCTGGCACAGATCCCTCGCGACTGCAGCGCGCTGGGCATGCCTGATGAAGTCGATCTCTATGCCTATGCC
>JANXQE010000043.1 GCA_025356925.1 Limisphaerales bacterium
AAAGGAGGGCAAAACGATTCATGTTGCCAATGACCCGAGCATGTCGGCTTGGCAGACGCTTCGCAATCTCGCAGGGAGCATGGGCTGGGTCAAGAGGTGCCCCAAGAGAGCAAAGGATCGGGCGCTGGATCCCAAGGGGTGAGCCGTTTTTTTCTGCTATTCCGCGAGTCTGTCCATTGTATCCCTCATTGTATCCCGCGCTTGAATTTTTGAGGTTAAATGTGGGCAATTGTGGATCAGGGAAAATTGGTAACCGGCTGTATTTTCAGGTGCTTGGCCACTCGTGGTCAAGCATGAGCAATTGGGCAAAACAGTGTTTTCCAATTAGAAGGCAGATGCTCTATCCAACTGAGCTACGGGCGCACTTAAGAATCAGGCACTTACGCGAGCGATTCTAAAACTCTGGCCGTCGTACCCCAACAATCGCACCTCATCTGAAAATCGGGAATCCATTCTCGCAGGTGCCGATGAAAGCAGAGCAACAACATGGCCGAGGTTCCCGGTGGGAGCCGACGAGGCGTCAGAATCTTTTCCGTTACTTGCCATCAGCGACGATATTCGCACGGTTCAAGATTTGCGGCAAGCAGACCTTGCGATCCCTCCGCGATTCAGGATTTGAGTTGCCCGTGCCGTTCTTCGATGGCGGTTCGTTTTCGGTAGTCAAGGGCAGCGCCCACTGGCGGCTATTGGCATCCAGGTTTCGCTCTCGCAGCACGATCCAGGAGTCAGGTCGGCCTCAGCCTCCGCCGTGAACTGCGGTTCTTGCGGGGGGGGGGATTGATTTCCAAAGGGTCGTCCCTTAGCGCGCAGTTGGCCACAACTATGACAGCGTGCTCGCAACACTGCTGCGAGAATTACATTGTACCCCCACAAACTAAGGTGTCGGCACCGTTGCCAGATTTTCGAGTCCCAGTCTGTTTGCGCCGGCCGCCGCGGGCGGGCCGTCCCTCGCTGGTGGTCCCCGCACGTCACCGCGCGCATGCAAACTCTGGGTCCAGTATTATTACCCCGCAATCGTGCCACGGTACACGCCGCTCACATACCAGTCTGAGGCAAAGCTTCTCGTCAAGTACGTCGTCGAGAACAAATCACCAGGTCAAGTTGGTTCCGGTTCCACGGTCACTTCGGACGAAAGCGCGAATGCTATCAACACTGAAATGGAGATCCTTACCAGCCTGGACTTGGCGCAGCAGGTCGCGGACACCATGGGCGCGGCAAAGATTTTGGCCAAAGCGGGTGGCGGAACAAACCGGTATGCAGCCGCCGGGTTCATCCGCGGTAGCCTCGCTCTTGATGCCGCCAAAGGTAGCAAGGTCATTCGGGTGAGTTTCAGGCACCCTGACCCCGAGATGGCGCAGTTGATCCTGGAACAGGTCGTCCAGGCGTACCTCACCCGACACGAGGAGGTCCACCGACACGTTGGTGTCTTCGACGAGTTCCTGACTCAACAAACCGACCAGCTTAAGTCGCGTTTGACTGACACGGAAACTGAATTGCGTCGCGCCAAGACAAGCGCTGGAATCATTTCGCTCGAGGACTCCAAGAAGGCTTATACGGAGCAAATTGTGAGCACCAAGGAGAAGATCTCGGAGGCCGAGGCAGATCTGGCTGAACGCAAGGCCATGGCCCAGCAAATGGCAAAGTTCATGCACACCGATTCCCCGACGCTTACCCCCCAACCGGAAGCCAGCCCGGTGTCACCGGAAACAGTCACCGAATATGAACAGGTCTGCTCGGACTTGGACAGTGACCGGAAGAAGCTCCGAGACCTCTTGAGCATGTTCACAATGGAGAACTCTTGGGTGAAAACTGCCCAGGCTCAGGTCGAAACCGCTATCGAGCGCAAGAGGAAGATGGAAGCCAGCAACCCCGGCCTCGTCGCGCTCAGGTTGGCCCAGGTGGCTGCCACCGGCCCCGACTCCAGTGCTGGCATGCGAGCGACGCTGATGACCGAAGCAGCGAGGGCAGTAGCGCTGCAGTCCAAGATTGCCGTCTTCACTGAGCAGTTGGCAAGGATTCGGAAGGAGGCAGGCACGATCGACCAGGCGGAGGCTTCGATCACCGAAGAGGGCGCCGCCGAGTTTTCTAATATCGGCAGGTCCTTTCACCAAGCTCCCCGCGATCGACGTGGCTACTGCGCGAGCCTGAAGTAAGCCGCCGCGCCAGTGATTGGCAAAGCCGCGGTGCCGGTGCCGAGGGTACCGGGAACGTCTATCCAGGTTGTCGGATCCCAATTGGCAGTTTTCTGAAGTTGTACTGCCGGGCTGCTGGCCCAGGCGAAATGGATAATGCCTGGGGAGACCGTAAAGGTGAGCGGCACGCGCGCAATCGGCACAGGAGGTTCGACGTGGCCGGCAAACCGGCGCAGGAAACTGGCATCGCTGGTCGTGGTGGCCGTCAGGTCGTACCAGTTGTTGTTCGTGGCGACCAAAAACCTGGTCGAGGATGTGGTCCCCGAAGCCACCTCATAATTCCAGGGACCACCCGAGAGATAAGCATTGGCCGTAATGGTGAACGTGACCGAGCCACCGCTGGAGTTCCGCAAAAGCAGCGTTACAGAACCAGCATTTGGGTCGAGCGCAGCGGAGGCTTCCAGCTCATTGCAGAGGGTGTTGAGATTGCCGGCGAACCGCCGTTGAAAACCGTTTGCACCGTAGGCAGTCAAATCGTATTTGCCGTTGCCGAAGAGTCCGGCGCTGAAGTAATCAGTTAAAGCGCCGCCGGGGGCGACATCGTATTGCCAGGGTCCATCCGAGCGGAAAGCGTTGGCGTAAATGGCGAAATGAGCGGCCGCGGTGCCCGCGTTGGTCATCGTGATATAAAAGCGGCTCAATAGACAATCGGCGTAGGACGATGCACTCGGCTGGTACGGCAAGCGTCTGGCCGTGGCGGAGCCGGGCTCCTGGACCGGCGCCGTTTGCGGCGTAGGCACCGGCGGAGTGATCGCGCCAGGGCACTCGACGGAAACCACGGTCGGGAGGTTCGGAAAACTCGGGTCCGGGTGAGCGAAATCGAAAGCCGAGGTCAGGTCACCGCAGGCAGCCCGGCGCCACGCGCTAATGTTCGGCTCAGCGACACCGGTCACTTTTTCGAGGAAACGAAGGAGGGAAGTGTGATCGAACACCTCCGAGCAAATGTTCCCGCCACGAGTCCAAGGCGAGACGATAAGGGTGGGGACGCGGGGACCTAAACCGATCGGCAGACCATTCACAAATTCGTTCGCGGTGCCTGCCGGCGGGATCACCGAAGGGATATGATCGAAAAAACCACCGTTCTCGTCGTACGTCAAAATGAACACCGTCGAGTCGAAGACTGACGGATTCGAGGCCAGCGCCTCCAGGAGTTTTTGCGTCAAAGCCGCTCCACTTGCGGGCGAAAAAGGCGGGTGTTCCGACAAGGCAGTCGGGGCGATCAACCAACTGACCTTGGGTAGCGTATTGTTGGTCACGTCGGCCCGAAAGGCTGAGACGAGGTCGCCCACCGTGGCTATCCCACGGTCGTAAAGGGGATTTCCCGCGGTGGCATTGATGTACTGGACGAACCAGGCCAAAGCGTTGTCGTCGTAGTTATCTGCCTGTTGGTAGACTCTCCAGCTCACCCCCGCGTTCTGCAACCGCTCAGGGTAGGTTGTCCACGAGAACCCGGGTTCCTGGTTGTCAATGGCCGGGCCACCTCCCGTGCCATTGGGGTCAATCATTCCGCTCATCGAGTAGAGGCGATTGGGATTGGTCGGCCCGAGCACCGAGCAAAAGTAACCGTCGCAGATGGTATACGCATCGGCCAGGGCATAGTAATAGCCCAGGTCCGCGCGGGCATAATACGTCAGTGCGGTGGTCCCTTTGGCTGGGACCCACTGGTCCCATTTGCCCAGGGCCCACGCGGCATGTCCCGTGAGCCAGTCATGGGCCACATCATTGAGGCACTGACTGGTGGCGAGGAAAGGCAACACGTATCCATTGCCCTGCGGCTGGTAAAAATCCGTTTTGCCATTTTGAAAGAGCAACGCATTGGAGTCGTTGAACCCTCGCACCCCTTTGTAAGCGCCAAAATACTCGTCAAACGAACGGTTTTCCTGGATGAAAATGACCACGTGTTGGACGTCACTGATCGTGCCGGTAGCAGCGGAGGCTGGCAGCGTGGCCAAGATCAGACCCGCCGCCAACCCGCTCACGGATGTCAGATACGGTAGTCCTGACGCAGTCAATTGGTCTTTGCTTGATGGCTGGCCGGGGAGCGCGGCGTTATTTGTGGTCTGCAGACGGCACGCTGACCATCCAAGCAATGCCGAAGCGGTCGGCGACCATGCCGAAGCGCGGCGACCAGAACGTTTTGGCCAGCGGCATCCGCACCTGCCCACCGTCTGCCAGAGCGGCGAAGGCGCGGTCGGCTTCGGCCTCGGTGGCGACCGAAAGCGCGAGGGAAAAGCCCTGGAAGTTGGGCTTGTCGGCAGAGCAGCCGTCCGACGCCATGACCGTGGTGTCGCCGATGCGGAAGCTGGTGTGCATGATTTTGTTCTCGGAGCCGGGCGGGACCATTCCGGGCTGGGGCTTTTCAGGGCAGTCTTTGAAGCGCATCATCATCTCGACTTCAGCGCCAAGCGCCTTGCGGTAGAATTCGACGGCTTGTTCGCAACTGCCGTTGAAGAAGAGGTAGGGTTGAATGACGGGGTTTTGTTTTGTCGTACTCATAAGGTGTAGTGCTATTTTGTTTTATTACGTTTCATCTCTATAACGAACGAGAAAGGTTGTAGAGGACATTCGCATAATAATTGGAAGGAGCAAAGAGTGACTCAGAGTAACGCCGGGAGGTTTACGCCTCAACCGATCGGCCCTTTTGCACGCAAGGTCATGCATGTACGCAGTTCGGAGATTGACGGCCGGCGACCGATTTCATTGAGTATTCGCGTATCAAGTTGACAGGACCGGGTTCTGCCGGATGCCTGCCTGGATGATTTAAGTTATGAACATGGGGCCATGAAGCCGCCGAGCTGTCACATTGACATTGCGCTGAAAGTCCAACGTAGATAATTCCAGATCGAATCCTATGAGCCTTCTTTCCGACAAAGAAATCTACCGGCTTTCAAGGGAAGCGCGGATGATCGAGCCCTTCTTCGAGCGC
>JANXQE010000112.1 GCA_025356925.1 Limisphaerales bacterium
CCCCGCCGATGACACTGAATACCGCCAGGATGCGCAGCGGAAACAGAATGACCGGAGGTGACTCGTGAGCGTGGCCTGCAGATTCTGATTTCGAGGCCGATCCGAAGACCACAAACACCAGGCGGAACATGTAAAAGGTAGTCAAGATCGCCACTACCACACCCAGGGCGAATCGTCCGTAGGCCTGTTGCTCAAGGGCACGGCTGAGGATGGCGTCCTTGCTATAAAATCCACTGAAGGGGACCAGGCCGGCGAGCGCGAGCGTCCCAGCTAAAAAGGTCCAGTAGGTGACGGGCAGTCGCTGGCGCAGCCCGCCCATTTTCCAGATGTCCTGCTCGTGGTGCATGGCGAGGATGACCGAGCCCGCGCCCAGGAAAAGCAGGGCTTTGAAAAAGGCGTGAGTGGTGAGGTGGAACATCGCTTCCCTCGGGCCGTGCAGGCCCACACCCATCACCATGTAGCCGAGTTGTGACAGCGTCGAATAAGCGAGGATCCGCTTGATGTCGTTCTGCTGAAGGGCAATCAGAGCTGCCAGCAGCGCCGTGAACCCGCCTACCCACGAAATCACTTGGAGCGCCGGCGGATTGAGCAGGAAAAAGACCCTGCAAAGCATATACACTCCGGCTGCTACCATGGTTGCAGCATGAATCAAGGCACTGACCGGCGTGGGGCCCTCCATGGCGTCCGGCAGCCAAACATGCAACGGAAATTGTGCGCTCTTTCCAACCGCCCCGCAGAAAATGAGCAGGCCTGCCACGGTCGCAAGGGCGCCCAGAGCTTGCGGATCGGTCCGCAATTTTTCCTCCAGCACACTAAAACTGAGCGAGCCGAGCGTGGACCAAACGGTTAAAATGCCCAGAATGAAACCGAAGTCACCCAATCGGTTCGTGAGGAACGCTTTTTTGCCTGCGTCGGCTGCCGCGGGGCGTTCGAACCAGAAACCGATGAGCAAATAGCTCGAGACGCCCACGAGTTCCCAAAAGATGAAGAGCTCGAAGAAGTTATTGGCCAGGACAATCCCAAGCATCGAAAAGGTAAAGAGGCTCAGGCTGGCAAAAAAACGCGAAAACCCAGGGTCCTCCTGCATGTAACCCCAGGAATAAACGTGAATAGCGCTGCCGACCCCAGTGACCACGAGCATCATGAGCAGGCTGAGGGGGTCGAAGCGCAAACCGAAGTCCACGCGCAAGTCGCCAACGGCCAGCCAGGTGACCGCTGATTCGCGGGCGGGTTGCCAATGATTCAGGGCGATGAACACGATGCTCAGGATCAAGCCGGTTACCACAGCCGCAATGGATAGACCGCCGCTGAGCTTGCGGTCCCGGTGCGTGAACAGGGTGATGAGCGCCGAGGCTGTCAGCGGCAGGAACAGGATGATCCAAGGTATCGCGACGAGTGTCATCAGCTCAAAGCTTCATCAACGTCAGATCTTCCACATGCGCGGTCCGGCGTTTACGGTAGAGCGCGACAATCAAGGCCAGGCCCACGGCGACTTCCGCCGCCGCCACGGTAATGACGAAGAACACAAAGACTTGTCCGTCCAGGTCGTTGTTGAATCTGGAGAACGCCACCAGCGCGAGATTGGCAGCGTTGAGCATTAATTCCAAACTCAGGTAGATGACCAGCAGGTTGCGGCGAACGATCACGCCGAGTAATCCCAGGCAAAACAGGATGATGCTGACCGTGAGATAATGTTCCACCCCGATCTTCATTTGAGATCCTTTTTGCTGAGCAAAATCACCCCCACCATGGCCACCAACAACAGCACCGAGATTATCTCGAAGGGGAGTAAATACTGGGTGAAGAGCAGCCGGCCAAGGGGAATGGTGCTGCCTTCCAGCGTTGGCGCAGCTTCCGAACTGAACGATGACTGGAGCAGGCTCTGCAGCATGATAGTGAGGATCGCTCCCACCGAGATTAGGCCCAGGACCAAACCGGCCTTCTTGACCTTCCGCCGTTCTTCCGCCGGCAGGTCCAGCAACATGATCACAAAGAGGAACAGAACCATGACCGCTCCCGCGTAAACCAGGATTTGCACCGCGGCCAGGAAGAACGCATGCAAGAGAACGAACAGCCCGGCGAGCGAGCCGATCGTTAACACCAAAAACATCGCGCTAGTGACCGGGTTCGTGCTGAATGGATTGAGCACCACCAGGAACCCGCACGCCAAGGTCAGGAAGGCAAAAACGTAAAATAAAATGTCCGGTAACTGTGCCACAGATTATTTGTTCTAACCCATCAGTATATTTGCCCGGTCGTGAAGTTCAGCGGCCGAAGTTCCCAGCGACTGACTCATGGTGCCACGCCCTGGGCGAGCGCTTCGTCCGCTTTCTGCTTCCACTTGTGGATTTGGTCCTGGTGGACCCCACCTAGCGCAAGCAGTTTTTCTTTGTCGTAGATTAACTCCTGGCGGCTGGTGCCCGTGAGCGAGTAATCCTTCAAGAGGAAAATGGCCTCTTCCGGGCAGACTTCCTGGCAAAAGCCGCAGAAGATGCAGCGAAGCATGTTGATCTCGAATTCTTTGGGCGCCTTTTCGACGTTCCCCGCTTCGGGCGAGCCGCCCGGGCCAGGGGGAGCGATGCGGATGGCCTTAGGCGGGCAGACAAACTCGCACAATTGGCAGGAGACACATTTCGTGCGACCCTCCTGATCCTTGACGAGATAGGGAGCTCCACGATAGCCCTCCGGCACGACCCATTTTTCTTCGGGATACTGCATCGTCACTTTTTTCTTAAAAAAGTGACGGATCGTCACTTTAAACCCGCCGATGATCGCTGGCAGGTAAAGCCGTTCCCAAAAGTTCAGTTTTTTGCGTTTAACGATCATTTTGCAACCCCCCACAGCACCACCGCGGTAGCCACAATATTTGCCAGTGCCAGCGGAATGAAACGGCGCCAGCCCAGGTCCATCAACTGGTCATATCGAAAGCGCGGCCACATCCAGCGCACCCAAATCACCATGAATTCGACGAACAACATCTTGGCGAGGAAGACGCCAATCTGCAGCAGACCTATGCCAATGGTTTGAGCTGGTTGGTCCAGGCCGGCGATCGGCAACGTCCAGCCGCCCAGGAACAAGGTCACCATCATCGCCGATGCGGCGGTCATGGCAGCGTATTCACCCATGAAGAACAGCGCAAACTTTATGGAGCTGTATTCCACGTTGTAGCCGCCGGCCAATTCCTGCTCCGATTCGGGCAAATCGAAGGGCAGTCGGTTGGTTTCAGCGAACATGGCGGCCAGGAAAATGCCAAAAGCAAGCGGCTGTTTGAAGATGAGCCAATGGAAAACATTTCCCGTCTGATATTCAATCACCTGCCCCAGGTTCAGGCTGCCGACCAAAAGGAAAATCGGGATAACGGACATGCCCATGGCGATCTCATAGGAGATCATCTGGGCGGTGGAGCGGATACCCCCCAGGAACGGATACTTTGAATTCGCCGCGTACCCCGCGAGGACAATGCCGTACACCCCCAGCGACACGATGCCGAAGGTGTAGAGGATACCCACATTGAGATCCGCAATAACCATCTTTTGGGCGCCGAGTCGCGACCCGAACGGGATGATGGCCACTGTCAAGAGGCTGGGGATCATCACGATCGCCGGCGCGAGCCAAAAGTATACTTTGCGCACGTGGCCAGGCGTGAAGTCTTCCTTCAGGAATGCCTTCACAGCATCGGCCGCCGGTTGGAGCAGCCCGAAAATACCAACCCGATTGGGCCCATGCCGATCCTGGATCGCGGCAGAAACTTTGCGCTCAACCCAAACGGCGTAAGCGACGATGAACATCAGGACCGAGAATACGCAGATTATCTTGATCGCGCTGAAGAGCGCGAACTGGGCGAGGGGGGTCAACTGGTCGATCCAGGTCATATCGGAATGCTCACGCCCGAATCGCCCAGTCCTGCCCAGCTCAGGTCTTTGAAGGCGGGAACTTCGCCAGCCATCTGGTTGAACAATCCCTCAATGCTGGCATAGCCATCCTGGCCGGTGGTGTTGAGAATCAGCTCGTGGAGGAATTCCCATTCCGGCCTGGCGTCACCTGGCGGCTCGACGGCTTTCATGAATCTCTGCACGCGGCCCTTGGTCTGGGTGAACGTGCCACGCTTTTCGGCGTGAGCGCAGCCCGGCAAAAGATAGTGGGCCAGCCGGGTGGTCGCGTTGGGCAGGATATCGCTTACTATGAGCGTTTGGAGCATCCCAAGCAGGTCCGGGCTCATACCTAACTCCGTCACGTCTTCGCCGAATACGATCAAGGTTTTGATCCGCCCGGATTTTATAGCCTCGGCGATCTTTGGCAGGTTGGATCCCATGGGGTCGGCTGAAATGCCGGTCAATCGCGCGCCAAGGCTATTGGGATTGCGGTCGGCGTTGAGGAGAAGTTTGTCCGCCTCACCCGGTCGCGGGACCGAATCGGTCATCGCTCCCAGTTTCACCGCGAGCTTGCCCAGCAGATAGAGCTCCTCGTTGGTCTGACGAGCGGAAGCAATCAGAGCTGTTGAACCTTTCGCAGCCTGCTTCAGTTTCTCAGAGATCTCCTTCAGGGCGGCGGACCACCCGATCGCGCTTGAACCAGGCCCCTGAAGTTTGGCCAGCCTGTCAGCGCGGCCAATCCATTTGTAGTTAAGCCGTCCGGAGTCGCACATCCAGGAAGAATTAACCGCGTCGTTCTCGCGTGGTTCGTAACGGTAGACTTTCTCTTCGCGTGAGCCGATGATGATGTTGCAACCCGTGGCGCAACTGGTGCAGAGGCTCTTGGTCTCCTTCAGAAACCACACCCGCATCTGGAATCGGAAATCTTTCGAAGTCAGCGCGCCCACCGGGCAAATATCCACTGTGTTGAGCGTGTAATTGTTGTCGAACTGCTTGCCCGGATAGGCCGTGAGCGTGTTATAGCTGCCGCGGTTGACGATTCCGAGGGCGTCATCGCCCACGACATCTTTGGTGAAGCGGATACAGCGGGTGCAGAGGATACACCGCTCATCATCCAGCACGATTCTTGGACCCAAATCAACGTGCTTGGGCTTGTGGACCTTTGGTTCGACAAAGCGGCTCTCGGATTTGCCGTACTCAACGGAATACTCCTGCAGCTTGCATTCACCCGCCTGGTCGCAAATCGGGCAATCCAGCGGATGGTTGATCAGCAGGAATTCGAGCACACCTTCGCGCATTTGCTTCACGGCGGGCGTGTTAGTGTAGATTTCCATGCCCGGAGACACCGGCGTAGCGCAGGCGATGGCCGGTCGCGGCGACTTCGAAATCTTGGAAGTGCCATCCGGGTTAAGAACGGGCTTGCGGTCCTGGCCGACCGCCGCGGTCCCGAACTCGACGAGGCACATCCGGCAATTGCCCGCGACCGGCAGCTTGGGATGATAACAGTAATGCGGCACATCCACTCGTGCCGCATTGCAGGCCTGGATCATCGTCGTGGGCAATGGCCGTCCCGAAAGCGGGTCGGGTGTCGTTTTCGGCACCTCGACTTCCTTCCCGTCCACGCGCACCTTGATCTTTTCGACCGGCGCCGGGGCGGGCTTCGTTTCAGTGGGTAAACTCGGTGCGTTGCTCATTTGGCTCAGCCATTGTTCTTCAAGCCCTGACCCCCGCGGTCACGGGAAGCTCCACTTGCTGCGGGCGACTTCCGGGAACCACCATGCGTCGTGCCTCATCCGCCTCGCCTCGCGCCACAAACTCATCCTTGAACTTGGCCACAAAACTCTGGATCGGCCAGGAACAGGCTTCGCCGAAAGCGCAAATGGTGCGACCACCCGGGATATTGTCAGCGATCTTGACCAGGTAATCTGCATCGGCCTTTCGCCCCTGTCCGTGGGTTAGCCGGTGCAGCGCCTTGGCCATCCAGAGCGAGCCTTCGCGGCACGGAGTGCACTGGCCACAGCTTTCGTGCGCATAGAATTCGCTCAAGTTGCAAAGGGCTGCGACGATGTCCGTTGAATCGTCCATGACGATAATGGCCCCTGAGCCCGACATACTGCCGGCGGCAATGAGCGAATCAAAATCGTAAGGCAGATCCAGCATATCGACCTCTTGCTCGCTGTCCTTGCCATCGGGTCCTTTGCGTTTGAGTTTGAATTTTTCGCCCGCCCGCAAGACCTTCGCTGAAGAACCGCCGGGAATAACGGCTTTCAGCTTGCGCCCGTCGCGCAAGCCGCCTGCAAAGGCAGGATCGTTGATGAGTTGTCCCATCGTGACTTTCCCGACTTCCACCTCGAAATAACCCGGCTTTTTCACATGGCCGCTGACGCTCACGATGCGAGTGCCGGTATTGTTGGGCGTGCCTAGCTTGGCATAGTTCGACCCGCCCATGGCGGCGATGTGCTTCACGGCGCAGAGTGTCTCGACGTTGT